>JAFMIX010000103.1 GCA_017853785.1 Verrucomicrobiales bacterium | reverse complement strand
AAGGTCAGCGGCAAGATTGAACAGATGCTCGTCGTGCCCGGCCAGAAGGTGAAGCGCGGCGAACTGTTGGCCAGCGTGGACGCCCGTGAAGTCCAGTCGCGGCTCGACCAAGCCCTCGCCGTCCGCCAGCAAACCGAAGGCGACATGAAGCGCTTCGCCTCGTTGCTCGAACAGAAAATCCTTTCACAATCCGAATACGACATCGCGCAATCCAAATTCCGCGTGGCCGACGCGGCGGTCAAAGAAGCCGAAACCATGCTCGGCTACACGAAGGTCGCCGCGCCGTTTGACGGCGTCATCACCCGCAAACACACCGATGTCGGCGACCTCGCCACGCCCGGCAAGCCGTTGTTGGAAATGGAAGACTCCCGCACACTGCGCCTCGAGGCCGATGCGCCCGAAGCCGTCGTCGGCAAACTCACACTCGGCGACAAACTCCCCGTCCGCATCTCCGCGCTCGAAACCGAGCTCACCGGTGTCATCAGCGAAATCTCACCCGCCGCCGACCCCGGCAGCCGTACGTTCCTCGTGAAACTGAATTTACCGCCGCAAGCCGGACTGCGCGCCGGCCAATTCGGTCGCGTGGCCATGCCCGTCGGCGAGACTGCGGCGCTCCGCGTTCCCGCCGCGGCCGTCGTCCAACGCGGGCAGATGGAACTGGTTTTCGTTGTGATCAGCAACCACGCGCAACTGCGGATTGTCAAAACCGGCAAGCGCATCGGCGACGAAGTCGAATTGGTTTCCGGCGTGAGCGCGGGCGAACAAATCGTTGTCAGCGCCGTCGGCACCTTGATTGATGACCAACCGGTCACGCTTCAGCCATGAAATCCCATTCCGGGAAACCAGCGGTGGAATCACTCGGCATCGCCGGTCGCGTTGCCTCCACCTTCATTGATTCCAAGCTCACGCCGCTCGTCGTCATCGCGGCCCTGGTGCTCGGCGTCTTCGCCATCGTGATGTTGCCGCGCGAGGAAGAACCCCAGATCAAAGTCCCGATGGTGGACGTGCTGGTCGCGATGCCCGGCTTCAGCGCAAAGGAAGTCGAGGAGCGCGCCACGCGCCCCATGGAAAAGCTGCTCTGGGAAATTCCCGGCGTGGAATACCTCTACTCCACATCGCGCCCCGGCGAGAGCCTGGTCATCGTACGATTCAAAGTAGGCGAAGACATGGAACGGAGCATCGTAAAGCTGAACCAGAAGCTGCAACAGAATTTTGACCGCATCCCGCACGGGGTTTCATCGCTGCTCATCAAATCCAAGTCCATTGATGACGTTCCCATCCTCGCGCTCACCTTTCACAGCGCGCGCTACGATCACCTCACGCTCCGCCGCCTCGTCGCGCAGGTGGACGACGCCGTGAAGCAAGTCCCGCTCGTCGCCGAAACCACGCTCATCGGCGGCGCGCAGCGCCAGGTGCGCGTGCTGCTCGACCCGGCGAAACTCGCCTCGCGCAACCTCTCGCCCGCCGGACTGATTCCCATGCTACGCCAGGCGAACAAGCAATTCGCCGCCGGCGGACTCACGAGCGAGAACAAGGAAGTTGTCATTGAGACCGGCGCGTTCCTGCAAAGCGCCGAAGACGTCGGCAACGTGGTCGTCGGCGTGTTCGGCGGCAAGCCGGTTTACCTGCGCGAAGTCGCCGAAATCAACGACGGCGCGGAAGAGCCCAGCCAATACGTGCTTTTTGGAACGGGTCGCGGCGCGGGCGAAGAACCCGCCATCACCCTCTCCATCGCCAAGCGGCCCGGCGCGAACGCCATCGCCGTCGCGCATGAAGTCCAGCGCAAAGTAGAGACGCTCAAAGGCCGCGAGATTCCCGCCGACGTGTCCATCTCCATCACGCGGAACTACGGCGAAACCGCTGCCGAGAAGTCCAACGAGCTCCTGCTGCATATGGGCCTCGCGGTCGTCGGCGTGATGGTGCTGATCTGGCTCACACTCGGCTGGCGCGAATCGGGCATCGTCGGCGTGGCGATTCCCGCGACGCTCGCGCTCACGCTGCTGGTGTTTTACCTCTACGGCTTCACGTTGAACCGCATCACGCTGTTCGCGCTGATCTTCAGCATCGGCATCCTCGTGGACGACGCCATCGTCGTGGTCGAGAACATCGTCCGGCACTTTCATCTGGCACAAAACAAAGGTCGCGACTGGGCAACCATTGCCGTCGAAGCCGTGGGCGAAGTCGGCAATCCCACCATCCTTGCCACGTTTGCCGTGATCGCGGCGGTGTTGCCGATGGCGTTTGTCGGCGGCTTGATGGGGCCTTACATGCGGCCGATTCCCATCGGTTCAAGCGCGGCAATGTTTTGGTCCATGCTCATCGCGTTCATCGTCACGCCGTGGGCGAGCATCCGGATTCTGCGCTGGGGCCAGAAATATTCCCGCCTTACGGAAGGCACGCAGAGTGTGGCCGAAGCCGCGCAGGTGCACCTGCACTCCGAACACCCGGAAGACTTCTTCACCAAACTTTACCGGCGCATGATGAACCCGCTGATTCGTGATGCGAAGTGGCGCTGGACTTTCCTCGCGAGCATCGTGGGCCTGCTGCTCGCGGCGATGGCGCTCGTCGGCATCGGCTGGGTGAAGGTGAAGATGCTGCCGTTCGACAACAAGAGCGAGTTCCAGATCATCCTCAACATGCCGGAAGGCAGCGCGCTCGAACGCACCGCGCAGGCCGCCCGCGAAATCGCCGCCGCCGTCCGCACCGAGCCGGAAGTGACGGATTACCAGATTTACGCCGGCGTGGCGGCCCCGTTCAATTTCAACGGCCTCGTGCGCCACTACTTCATGCGGCGCAGCGCCAGCGTGGCGGACATCCAAGTGAACCTCGTGCCCAAGGGCGAACGCAAGGCGCAGAGCCACGACATCGCCAAACGTGTCCGGCCGCGCGTGGCAGAGGTCGCCGCGAGATTTGGCGCGCGCGTCGCTGTCGCCGAGGTGTCGCCCGGCCCGCCGGTGTTGCAGACGCTCGTCGCGGAAGTCTATGGCCCAAATGAGGGATCACGCCACGCACTGGCGCGGAAGGTGGTCGAGATATTCAAAAGCACGCCCGGCGTGGTGGACACGGATTGGTATATCGAGGCTGACCAGCCGAAGACGCGCTTCGTGATCGACAAGGAGAAAGCCGCGCTGCACGGCATCAGCGCGGAGACGATTTCGCAGACGCTCGCCATCGCGGTCGGCGGCCAATCGGTGGATTTGCTCCACGTGCCGCGGGAAAAGGAAGACGTGAACATCGTCCTGAAACTGCCGCTCGCGAGCCGCACCAGCCCGGAGGAATTGCTCGCCCTGCGCGTGCGCTCCGGCGACGCCAACGCCCTGCCCGAGCCCGGCTCCGCCACCGGCGCACCGCCGCTGATTCCCTTACGCGAACTCGTCACCATCGAGCGCACGATCACGGATAAAAGCGCCTACCACAAAAATCTCATGCCTGTGACTTACGTCATCGGCGACGTGGCGGGCGTGATTGAAAGTCCGGTGTATGCGATCGAGAAGATGAACAAGGCCCTGGCAAAACTCGACACCCGCGAGTTTGGCGGGAGCGGCGCGAAGCTGAAGATTCACAATGCCGCGCAGCCGTTCACCGACAACGAGCCGTCCATCAAATGGGACGGCGAGTGGCATATCACCATCGAAGTCTTCCGCGACCTCGGCACGGCGTTTGGCGCGTGCCTCGTGCTTATCTTTGTGCTGATGGTCGGCTGGTTCAGGTCGTTCCTCACGCCGCTCATCGTGATGATGGCGATTCCGTTCTCACTCGCGGGCATCATGCCAGCGCACGGGGCGATGGGAGCATTTTTCACCGCAACCTCGATGATCGGCTTCATGGCGGGCGCAGGCATCGTGGTGCGCAACTCCATCATCCTAGTGGATTTCATCGAGCAACGCCTGCGTGAAGGCATGCCGCTGGCCGAAGCCGTGGTGGACGCGGGTGCGGTGCGATTCCGCCCGATGCTACTAACGGCGCTGGCGGTGGTGGTAGGCGCGAGCGTGATCCTGTCCGACCCCATCTTCCAAGGATTGGCCATCTCGCTGATGGCGGGAGAGGTGGCTTCGCTGCTTATCAGCCGCATGGCGGTGCCGGTGCTTTACTACATGGCGTTTGCCCGGAGGCGAAAATCAAGCTGACATGCCGCCGCGGGACAAGCGCCACCGATTCCGCGGGGATAATCTTTTGACACCGTCAGCAAGCGGCTTAGGCTTTGCGGCGTGCGTATCGGCATCAATACATTCCTGTTCATCTCTCCCTTCACCGACCGGAGCACGCGGCGCTTCGCGCAGTTCGCCCGCTGGGGCTTTGACTGCGTGGAGATTGCCGTCGAACAACCGAAGGACATTGACCCGGCGCACGTGCGGCGCGAGTTGGAGCGGCACGGCCTGCAATCCGGCCCGGTCTGTGCGTGCTTCCCGCCGCAGCGGGACCTGCGCGGCACGCCGGCGCAGCAGGCCGCCACGGTGGAGTATACCTGCAAGCTCGTGGATATCGCGGTCACGTTGGATGCTCCGGGCGTGGCGGGGCCGATGTATTCTGCCACGGGCCGCGCGGACGCGGTGCCACCGCGCGAACGGCGGCAGCAGCAGGCCACCGTGATCAAGAACCTGCGCCGCATCGCCCGCTACGCCGAGGCGCGTGGCAAAAAGATCTTCATCGAACCGCTGAACCGGTTTGAGACGGATTTCCTCAACACCGTGGACCAAGGCCTCGCGTTGCTGGCCCAAGTGGGCAGCCCGGCGGTGCAACTGCACCTCGACACGTTCCACATGAACATCGAGGAGAAATCCATCCCGGCGGCCATTCGCAAGGCGGGGAAACACCTCGGCCACCTGCACGCCTGCGGCAGCGACCGCGGCACGCCCGGCGGCGACCACACGGATTGGCTGGGCATCGTGGCTGCACTCCGGGCCATCCGCTACGACGGCGACGTGGTGATTGAATCGTTCACGCCGGACGTGAAGGTCATCGCCCGCGCGGCGGCCATCTGGCGGCAGATCGAGCCCAGCCCCGAAGTCATCGCGGTGAACGGGTTGAAGTTTTTGCGCCGCGTGCTGAAATGATTTTCAACCCCAACCCCGGACTCCACATGAAAACATTGATTCTCCTCCTCTTAGCTACCACCACACTCACGGCGTGCGCCGCCGACAAAAAAATCGTCTTCCTCGCCGGCAAACCCAGTCACGGACCGGGTGAGCACGAGCATCGCGCCGGCAGCCTGCTGCTCGCGGATTGCATCGCCAAAGTGCCCGGCGTGACTTCCGTGGTGGTCTCGAACGGCTGGCCGATGGATGAGAGTATCTTCGCCGGAGCGGCGGCGGTGGTGGTCTACAGCGATGGCGGCGGTGGGCATCCGTTTTTGCAAACTAACCGGCTCGCGACTTTGAGCGCGCTTATGGACAAGGGCATCGGGTTGGCGGGCATTCATTACGCCTGCGAGCCGACGAAGGAAAAGGGGCAGGCGGAATTTCTCGACTGGATCGGCGGCGCGTTTGAAATCCACTGGTCGGTGAATCCCCATTGGAACGCGGAGTTCAAGTCGTTTCCGAACCATCCCATCACGCGCGGCGTGCGGGCGTTCAGCATGCTCGATGAATGGTATTTCCACATGAGATTCCGCGACGACATGAAGGGAGTGACGCCGATTCTTAGCGCAGTCGCACCCGAGAGCACGATGGAACGCCCCGACGGCACGCACAGCGGCAACCTCGCCGTGCGCGACGCCGTGAAGCGCGGCGAACCCCAGCTCGTCGCGTGGGCGGCCGAACGCGCCAACGGCGGGCGCGGCTTTGGGTTCACCGGCGGCCATTTCCACAAGAACTGGGGCGACGACGAGTTCCGCAAGGTGGTGCTAAACGCCATCCTTTGGGTGGCCCATGCGGAAGTTCCGCCGGACGGCGTGACCAGCACCGTGACGCCGGAACAACTGGCGGCCAATCTCGATGCCAAGGGCGGCCGCCCGCGCCCCAAGCCCGCCGCAAAGTAAATTTCTCGAGTGACCGGCAAGGCGCATAGGCAGCTTCAAATCCAAGCACAGGGCGGCCGATTTTTTGGCAGGCAAATCGCGTCAACGCAACCTGAGGCCAAACAGAGAGAATTTGTTCGACGCGGTCAGATTTGCGGATGAAACAAAGTGGCGGCACATTTCGTGTCTTTTTTCATCTTGCCGCAAACCAGATTGCACAGGGAAAAAACTATGGAATCGGCGATTTCATGATAGACGGAAGCGCCTTCACGCTCCCGCTTCACCAGATGGTGGTCGTGTAAAATCACCAGCCGCTTCGAGACATTGGTCTGCTTCATCGTGCAAGCCTCCACAAGCTGGCTCGCAATCAATGGCCCAGCCTGCAGGGCGTGGAGGAGTGCCAGGCGGCTCGGTCACGCGCGCGCAATGCTGGGCTTGCCACAGCAAAACATATCGCGGCTCGGTATTGGGCCGGTCGCAGACGACGCGGACAGTCAGGAGCAAGTTCGGCACGAAGACCTTTTGGCGCGGAAGCAATCCGCCGCCGACGTGACCGTGGCCCATCCGACACCTTGGGCGCGAACTCTCATTGGATAGTGATCACGAATTTGCCGGATAACAGCGCGGACAAGAAAGCCTTGAGCCTACCGATTCAAAGTGATCACAAATTCTTCCGCGTCCGTCCACCGTGGTGACGACAGGAGCTAGCGAACTTTGATTGAATAAGCGTCCGCGACCATCGGCTTATCACTCGGCGAAGTCTTAACGTATTCAACACGCGAGGAATCAAGCCCGACCGTGACCCGTAAATAACCCGAGCTACCCAGCATCACGCCGCTCTTGTAGCCGTATTCTGCGGCACTGCGCGTACTGCCGCGCGGATCGCCAGGCTGCGGCACTTCCTGATACAGGATGCCGTCGAGTTCCTGCTTCACGTAGAGGTGATCGTGGCCGTGGAAAACGGCGTTGACGTGATTCATGACGAGCAGTTGATGAATTGGCATAGCCCAGCCGGGACGATGCTTCGCAAAGCCATCCGTGCCGTCGGCATTCTTGCCGCCCCATTCGTAGAACGGCGCGACTTCCACGCCGCCGCGCCCCTGACGATCCGCACCGCCGACGAGGTGATGAATGAACAAAAACTTGAACTGCGCCTTGCTTGTTTCGAGCGTGCGCTTGAGCCAGTCGTATTGCTCCTTGCCGAGCGTGCGAAACCAGTTGTCATCGTTGCGCCGTGAGCGCGGGGAAAACCAGAACGGGTCGAGCGCGATGAACAAGGCGTTGTTTGTCTCCCATGCGTAGTAATTGCGACCGTCCGGCGCGAGCGGTTCGGGAAAATATTTTATCCGCATGGCGCGCGACCAGACGGCGAGGTTGGTCGTCGTGCCATCAAGGTAACGCCCGCTTTCGCCGTCGTGATTGCCGATGACCAAATGCACCGGCGCGCCGAGCAACGCGAAGTAGCGCTGCTGGTCCACGTATTGTTGCGCGGCGTCAGCGCGGTTCGTGTGTTTTTCAGACATGAAAGTGTCGCCGAGGTCAACGTGGAAGAGCGGCTTTTCCGCCGCAGCGCACCTTAACGTGCGCTGATAAAACTCCAAGTCCGTATGGTCGTCCAGATGCGAATCAGCGGTGATGGTGAAGATGAATGGATTTTCCGCCAACGCGA
>JAFMIX010000102.1 GCA_017853785.1 Verrucomicrobiales bacterium | reverse complement strand
TAAATTTATGCCCCGTGAAACCATCACCATCGAATGCACCGAGGCGCGCAAGGAAGGCAAGTCCCCCTCGCGCTACATGACCTCCCGCAACAAGAAACTGAAGACCGAAAAGCAGGAGTTGATGAAGTATAATCCCGCCCTGCGCCGGCACACCCTGCACAAGGAGATCAAATAATTATGCCCCGCAAAACCAACACCGAAAAAGAAAAGCGCGGCTCGCGCGGTAAGAGTTCAACGATGGAACGCCGCACGCCGCGGCCCAAGCCCAAGACCGATTTCACCATCGACGCCTTGGACTACAAGAATGTGAACCTGCTCAAGCAGTTCGTGACCGACCAAGGTCGGATTCTCCCGCGCAAATACACGGGCTTGCCTGCGCAATACCAGCGCCGCATGACCAAAGCCATCAAGCGCGCCCGGCAGATGCTGTTGATGAAATAATCACCGATAGACCCCGAATGTCAAAACGCCACGCTAACGCGTGGCGTTTTCTTTTCAAGCTGGCCCAGACGCGACTTCAAGCCGGCTCTTCGGTGAGCCATTCATCCGGGTGCAGGTATTCCTTGATTTTGCGGCGTTCGTAGCGGTTTTTTTGGGCCTTTTTTGGCCGATTGTCCACTTTACGGAAGGGGTGGTTGGGGTTCTTGAGGACTTCGCTGATGGTTTCTAATGATTTTATCATAGCTTCCACTTTCCTTTGACATTTGGCATCAGCGCAAATGATGCCAGTTGATTATCGGACTCAGCGAGGAAGTAAAATGTTCAATTATTTATTCTGGAAAGCGAAAAGTGCCGGAACGCCATTCTTTCTCTGTTTGCCCGGCCACGAAGCGCAATCCCGACTGTTCGTAAGCCCGGCGCACAGCAGGAAATTCCCGCTTCAGGATGCCAGCCAAAACCAATGTCCCCCCCGGTGCCAGCCGGTTTTTTATCCGCTCCCGCTCCGCCACTAGCAGCGGGGAGATCAGATTGGCGCAGATGAAATCATATTTACGGGCGGACGCCGCCGGCAGCCGGGTCAGATCTTTCCGGGCCAACTTCAACTGCGGCGCCACCCGGTTCTGGCGGGCGTTGGCCTGCGCGACGCGCACTGATTCCGGGTCGAAATCAAACGCCACCACCGGTTGATACCCCAGTTTTACCGCCGCGATGGCGAGGATGCCTGAGCCGGTGCCGATGTCCAAAAACGATTGGCACTGATCGCGCCTGCGGCAGCGCACCAGTTCCGCCAAACAATAACCCGTCGTCGCGTGATGCCCGGTGCCGAAACTCAGGCCCGGATCCAGCACGACCAGCGCCTGGCCACGTTTGGGGCGTCGTTGAATCCAACTCGGGCGCAGCAGCAGGGCCGTGCCGATTTCAAGCGGCTGGAAGTGGCGTTTCCAGGACTCCGCCCAGTTTTCCCGGGCCAGCCGTTGGGTGGAAATTTTGCCACTGCCGAGGCGCAGACCAGCAGATTTGATGGTTTGCAGCTCCCGCGTGAGAGCGGCGCGGGCGTTGGGGGTCCACCGGGAAAATTGCGCCAGATAAACCGACACGACCGAGGTCTTGGTCCGCTCGTTGGCATAGACGGAAGGTGTCTGGCCCAGAATGGTTTCCATGGCCACGCCCACGGCTTCCTCGGCTTCCGCGGTGGTGGTCACAGAAATTTTCAGGAGGTGTTTTTGCGTCATGCGCCGTTGCTCCAAGGGATGTGGTTAAGCGATTCCAGGACGAACCGCCCGCCCGGGTGCACTTCCAGTTCGCTCACGCTGGCGTAGTCCACTGAGAAGAATCCTGTGAGCGGCAGCGGGACGCCGAGCGCTACCGCAATCAGGGCGCGGATGACACCACCGTGGCAAAAGACTGCCACCGTCTGCCCGGGGTGCGCTAAAACAATCTGTTGCAGGCACTGCTCCACCCGGCGCTTGTAGGCGGGAATGGGTTCGGCGTTGGTGACGCGGCCCTGATCCAAGGCTTCCAGCCACTGGTGGGCTTCAATCCCGTGCTGTTCGCAGGCGGTCTCCCAGACCAGTCCGGTCCAGTCGCCGAAATCGATTTCTCGCAAATCCGGCAGCACAATCGGTTCCGGTGCGTGGTTTCCGAGCGCCGGGGCGAGAGTCTGCTGGACGCGTTTCATGGGGGTGGCGTAGATGGCGTCGAACTTCGTCGCGCGCAGAGGCCGGGCCAGCACGGCCGCCTGGTCATGGCCGCGTGGTGACAGGTCCATGTCGATGCGGCCGCCGAAGACGCGCTGGTAGGCAGCTTCCACTTCCGCGTGGCGCAGCAGGATTAAACGGGTGACGCTCATCGGGGGATAGGATTCAACTCAGGGCAGCTTCCTGCGCGGCGAGCAGTTGCCGCACGCCTTTCTTGCCCACGGCGAGCAATGCGGCCAGTTGCGCCTCCGTGAACGTCGCCTCTTCACCCGTGCCCTGAAGCTCGATGAATTCTCCGGCGCCGTTCATGACCAGATTCATGTCCACGGCCGCCGCCACGTCTTCGGTGTAGCACAAGTCGAGCAAGGCTGTGCCGCCGACGATCCCCATGCTCACCGCTGCGACCGCGTGAACGAGGGGGTTTTCCTTGAGCTTGCCTTCCGCGATGAGCTTGCGCATCGCCAGCGAAAGGGCGACGTAGGCGCCGGTGATGGCGGCGGTGCGGGTGCCGCCATCCGCTTGCAACACGTCGCAATCCACGCAGATCGTGCGCGCGCCGAGTTTATCCAGGTCCAGTGCCGCGCGCATGGAACGCCCGATGAGCCTTTGGATTTCCGAGGAACGCCCGTCCAGTTTGCCCTTGCTGATGTCGCGCGGTTTGCGCGTGAGGGTGGCGTAGGGGAGCATGGAATACTCCGCCGTGATCCAGCCGCCTTCAACCTTCTGCTCTTTCATCCAGCGCGGCACGGACTCCTCCACGGTCACACCGCAGATCACGCGGGTGTTTCCCCACTCCACGAGGGTGCTGCCGGTGGCGTGAGGGGCGATGTGATTCTGAAAACGCAGCGGGCGCAACTGGTCAGGGGCGCGGCCATCGGCACGGGGGAGAGATATTGTTTCAGCCATGTCGGCCGGGATGTTAAACGCCGGCGATTTGATGGAAAGCGGAAAAGCGGCGGGCGGAGTCAGTGGCGGAATCGCGCGGCTTGCACCACGTCCCGGCCCGACCATTATCGGTCACCCGGTTCACTTGATGCCCGCGAGCCGTTCTTTCCAGATGCGGTGCAGTTCCACGGTGGCTTTCACGTCGCGCAGGCAGTATTCGGCGATTTCGCGGAACTTGCCTGCCGCCAGCAACGTGTTCACATCCAGCCCGGTGACGCCGTGGCTCTTGGGGGATTCGATGCCAAAGGCTTTGCAGTAGAAATCCAAGTTGAACCGCCGCGCCGCGCCTTCGCGCCCGCTGACGCCGTAGAAGGTGAATTGCTCGGCGAGGTCACAGTGCGGCTCGACGGCATAGCGGTAGCCGAGCCAGTTCTTTTTGGAGATGGGGACGTTGAGCAGCGCGGAACGGAGGTAGAGGAATGGCACGTCGAACCCGCGCCCGTTAAAGGTCACGATTTCGTCGTAGTGCTTGGCGACATCCCAGAAGGCGGTAAGGAGTTCAGTCTCGTCGGCGCAGGGCAGGAATTCGACGGCCCCGGCTTCGGCGGCATCCGCCTCGTCAAAGTCTTCGGCGGTGAAAAGGACCTGGCCGCGGGCGGTTTCGGCGTTAAGCATCGCCACGCAGACCACCTGCGCGGTGAAGGGCCAGAGGTTGAACTGTTGCTTGATCTCGGCGCGCTTGGCGTCGCGGGCAGCAGGGTCGGGAAGTTTCCCGGCATCGCGGAAGAGATATTCCAACTGCGCGGTATCGTGGATTTCGGGCGGCAGGGCGGAAGTTTCGATGTCGAAGACAAGCTTGGCCATGGCGGGAAAGGGGGGGGACAATTCAGGATGGGAAGTCCGTCAGGGAGACCGGAGTTCCCATCCTGAGTTAATGGTTACTTCTTTTTCTTTGCAGCAACTTTCTTCTTAACAGCTTTTTTCTTGGCGGCCATCGGGAATTCACCCCCTCTGATTTTTTGGTTCGACGTTATTTTGGTGGTGTCGAAGTTGGTTTGGTTTGGTTACGGCATCCAAAGAGTCCTTTTTTCGCCAACTTGCAAACATTTTTTTCAATAAAAAAACCCGCCGCGCCTCGGCGGCGACGGCGGGGTGTGGAAAAAATTCCGCTCTAGGCGCCGAACTTGTCGAACATTTTTGCGTTGGCCTGCATCTGGCGGATCAGGAATTTGGCCGGGAATACGCCGAGGGAGCCGAGGTTTGCCCCGGTTTCGGTGAAGCGCTCCAGCTTGTCCCAGCCCGAGGTCGTGGAGTTGAGCAGCACGGGCTGCGGGTGCCACGAGTGGCCGTGCAAGGCACACGGCGTGGAGTGGTCGCCGGTGATGGCGATGACGTCCGGACGTTTCTTCAGCAGGATGGGCAGCGCGGCGTCGAAGTCCTCGATGGCCTTTTTCTTTGCGGCGAAATTGCCGTCCTCGCCGGCTTTGTCGGTGTATTTGTAGTGGATGAAGAAGAAGTCGTAGTTGTCGTATTCGGTGAGGTAGCGCTCAAATTGTTCCGCGATGGTCTGCGGCCCTTCGATCTTCTTCATGCCGACGAGTTGGGCGAGTCCCTTATACATCGGATAGACGGCGAGGCACGCGGGCTTGAGTTTGTAGCGTTCCGCGAACAGCGGGATCTTCGGCTGGTGGGCGATGCCGCGCATAAGGAAGCCGTTGGCGGGCTTCTCATTTTTCAGGACGGGCAGGGCGGCTTTGTAGAACTCGGCGATCAGCTTCGCCATTTTCTTTTGCTTGGCGTTCTTCGCATCGCGGGGTTTGACAGCGGGAATGGCAAAGCCTTCCCGGTTGGGGTCGGCATCGGTGAGCGGGCCTTCCAGGCCTTTGCCGCGGAAGATGACGACGAAGCGGTGCTCCTTGCCGGCCTTGATGATGACCTGGGTGTCGCCGATTTTTTTGATCTTGGCGGCCAGCAGGGCGCAGAGTTTCTCGCAGGTCCCGGTAGGGATGCGGCCGGCCCGGCGGTCGGTGACGATGCCTTTGGGGTCGAGCGTGGCGAAGTTGGCGCGGGCGCAGACATCGCCGGGCTGGAGTTCAACGCCGAGGCCGAGGGCTTCGATGACGCCGCGGCCGACCTGAAATTCGAGCGGGTCGTAGCCGAAGAGGCCGAGGTGGCCGGGGCCGCTGCCGGGGGTGATGCCGGGAGCGACGGGAATCATGCGGCCTTGGGCGGAGAGCTTCGCGAGGGCGTCAAGGTTGGGCGTGTGCGCGGCTTCGAGGGGGGTGAGGTTGCCTTGCTCTTTGGTGGCGATGTCGCCGAGGCCGTCGAGGACGATGAGGGCGAGTTTGGCGTTGGTTTTAAGGGTGAGTTCAGAATAGAGCGCGTCTAGATTCATGGAGGATGATATTTGGTTGAATGGTGGCCGGGGTGGTGCGGTTTGGTCGGTTACACCGCCGCGAACAAGGGGTAATAATGCGGATAAATTTGCCAGAGCGTCAACGGGATATTGCGTCAGACTGGGGGTGAGGCCCAAACAACACTTGCCGGAACAATGCGGATGACTATCTTAATCCACCGCTTTGACGTATATAGAAGATTAACATGAAGTTTCACGTCAGTTCATATCTGCTGGCGGCGTTGGCGATTTTGGTGACGCCGTTTGCCGTGCTGGCAGATCCGGTCATTCTGGAGCAGCCGGTAAGCATCACGAACATTTTCGGCGAGCCGTTTGAGTTCAATGTGGTGGCAGATGACCCCGCGCTGACTAATCCGGCGGCGGAGGATTATTACACCTACCGCTGGAAGAAAAATGGCTTGTTGCTTCCTACCATGCCGGATTATGAGCCGGGGGCTTGGTCGCTTTACAAAGATGTTTCAGAGCCTACTGATGCTGGAACTTATCAATGCGTGGTAAAAAACATTTTTGGCCAGTTGGCTACCAGTGCGGGCGCGGTCTTGACCATCTGGTATCTGCCGGTCATTACCACCCAGCCGTTAAGTCGGGTGGTCGGCGGCGGTTCAAATGTGACCTTTACCGTTCAGGTCAATTCTGCGTTGATCCCGACCAACTTCACCTATCAATGGCAATTGGACGGCTTTGATCTCACAGACGATGGGGTGCATATCGCCGGGGCTAACACCCGGACGCTGACTCTGACGAACGTGACAGCGAATGACGAGGGGCTTTATTCGGTGAATGTTTACAACGACGCCACGCTGCGATCGGGGAGCGGCGAGCCGACCGTCAGCGATGCGGCCGCGCTGACGGTCGTGGTGCCGCCAGAAATCACGTTTGAGCCGGATGATGCCATTGTTGAGGTCGGCTACCGGGTGGTGTTTTCCATGCTGATTGGTCCGACCACGACAGATACGGACGAATATCCTGTGACATATCAATGGCGGCGCAATGGCATAAACATCAATCCGGCGGGGAATCTCACCGCGACCAACAGCGATTACGAGTTGATTGCTGCCCAGATGGCCGACGAGGGCAGCTATACCGTCGTCGCCAAGAATTACGGCGGAGCTGTCACCAGCGCTCCGGCCCTCTTGCACTTTTTGCCTACCATCACCAACGACCCCCCCGACCTTGCCTGGCCGGCCGGGTCTAACGTAACGCTCGCTTTCGGCGTCGCCGGCACCGCGCCGTTGCAATATCAATGGCGCTTCAACGGCGATCCCGTCCCTGGTCAGACTTCCAACTTCTGGACGTTCCGCGTCGCCAACAGCAACCAGACTGGAGCATACACGCTGTTCATCACCAACGGTCTCGGAGAAGTGGAGAGCAGCCCGATCCTGCTCACCGTCCTGCCGGAAACCAACCCCCCATCCATCACCATCACGAACCCCATCAATGGCGCCCGCTGGAGCAATGCTGTCGTCGAAGTCCGGGGCACAGCCACCGATAATGGCCAGGTCAATGCCGTTCGTTACCAGATCAATACCGGTACCAACATCTACACCGCCAGCGGCACCAATAGCTGGCTTGCCAGCTTTCCCGGAGTTCCGGGCACAAATTATTTCACCGCCTATGCTGTGGATGCCTTTGGTAATCAATCCACCAATGCCACTCGCCAGATTTTCTATGTTGTGCCGGCGCCCATCACCCTCCTGAAATCCGGCCTCGGCAATATCACCTCCAACTGGACGGAGGGTGCTTTGGAGATCGGCCGCAGTTACACCGTGAGCGGCGCGGGTACAAGCGGTTTTGTTTTCAGCAACTGGAGTGGTGGCACGAGTCTGCCGCTGACGCTCCTCACGAACGCGGCCACGCTGAGCTTCCTGATGCAATCCAATCTCACGCTGCAAGCCAACTTCCGCGACGCGCAGATTCCCACCATCGCCACCAGCAACAATCTCCCCACCGGTCTGCTGACCAACGCCGCCGCGAACCTCTTCGGTGCCGCCGCCGATAATGACCGGGTTGCTGCTGTGAAGTTTCAGTTGAACAATGGCGGGTGGCTTACGGCCACCGGCACGAACAACTGGACGGCGGGGGTGACCTTGACCACGGGGGTGAACACGTTCCGAGTTTATGCCGAGGATGCTACCGGCAACCGGTCTACGACCAACACCCTCACCGCGACCTCCACCAACGTCACGCCCGGCAACATCACCATCATCCGCA
>JAFMIX010000101.1 GCA_017853785.1 Verrucomicrobiales bacterium | reverse complement strand
GCAGTTGGAAAAAGCCACCCGGTCCGCTGCCACCGCCTGCCACGCGGGCGCGATAGAGCGGAATTTCCTGGCAGCGCGCCCACAACTCCAGCAACCAGGGGAACTGGGCGGCATCGGATTCGGATCGGACTTCGGTCAACATCAGCAGAAAGATAGTCGTTCGGGCGCGCGGATAATTACAGCGTTATTTTGCAGAAGAATTTCAGACCGGACAACTGTCTGGAATTGCCCCACGGCCCCGTTCCGATAGATTGGCCGGGTGAAATCGAAAGGCGCAGTTTATCTGGTCGGCGCCGGCCCGGGCGATGCCGGCCTGCTGACCTTGCGGGGCGCGGAGTTGCTCGCCGCCGCCGACGTCGTGGTTTACGACCAGCTCGTGAATCCCGATCTGCTCCGGCTCGCGCCGCAAGCGGAACTCATCCATCGCGGCAAGGGCATGGCCATGCCGCAGGCGGAGATCACCGCGCTCATCCTCGCCAAGGCGCGCGAGGGCAAGACCGTCGTGCGGCTCAAGGGCGGCGACCCTTACATCTTCGGTCGCGGCGGTGAGGAAGCCGAGGCGCTTGTCGCGGCGAAAATTCATTTTGAGGTCGTTCCCGGGGTGTCGTCCATCGTGGCGGCGCCGAACTACGCGGGCATTCCGCTCACGCACCGCGAACATTGCTCCAGCTTCACCGTCTTCACCGGCCACGGCGACCCGGCGGAGGCGCACACGGATTTACGCTACGACCAAATCGCGAAAATTCCAGGCACCAAAGTCGTGCTCATGGGCATGGACCGCCTCGCCGAGTGGACACAGAACCTCATCGCCCACGGCTTGGCGGCGGAGACGCCCGTGGCCGTTGTGCAACAGGCCACGACCGGCCGCCAGCGCTCCGTCGCCGGCACGCTCGGCAACATCGCCGCGCTCGCCGCCGAGAAAAAAATCTCCCCGCCAGCGCTGACCGTGCTCGGCGGCGTCGTCACGCTGCGCGACAGGTTGAATTGGTTCGAGCACCGCCCAATGTTCGGCAAACGTATCGTCGTCACGCGCACGCGCACACAGGCGAGCGAACTTTCCCGCCAACTGGCCGGGCGCGGCGCGGAAGTTTTGGAAATACCCACCATCAAGGCCGTGCCGCCGACCAACGTCACGCCGCTCGCGGACGCCTTGCTGGAATTGAACAGCTACGACTGGCTCGTGTTCACCAGCCCGACGGGCGTGACAAAGTTCTTTGAGTTTTTCTTCAGGGGCTTCGAGGATATGCGCGACATCGGCGGCGTGCGTATCGCGGCGGTCGGCCCGGCCACGGCCGCGAAGCTGAAGGAGTTGCACCTGAAAGTGGACGTGATGCCGGAGGAATTTGTGGGCGGCAAAATCGCGGCGGCCCTCGCCAAATACGAGACGGTCGAGAATCTGAAATTCTGCCTGCTGCGCGCCGAGGTCGCCACCCGGGAACTGCCACAGGCGCTCGAAGCGCTCGGCGGCATCGTGGATGACATCCCCTGCTACCGCACCGTGCCCGAGACCGAAGACCGCACCGGCGCGGCAGCGCGCTTGCTGGAAGCGGGCGCGGATTGGATCACGTTCACCAGCGGCTCGACGGTGGAAAATTTCCACGCGCGATTCGACCTGCCGGCGCTGCTCAAGCAATTTCCGCAAATCAAGCTTGCGAGCATCGGCCCGGAGACTAGCAAAGCCCTCACCGCTCTCGGCCTCCAGTCCACCGTGGAAGCCAAACCGCACACCATCGAAGGTCTGGTCGCTGCACTGGAGAAGCAGTAACTGCCAGACTTGGGGCCGAGCCGGTCGCGAGACGCCCAAAATAGCCGAACAAATTCCCGCCGCCGCTGTCAATTTACCGTCTGACTTGCGCCAGCGGCTTGAGTCGGCAAACATAGCCCGAAGTGATGCGAGATAGTTCGTTGCAAAACTCAATCCAGTCCTGCCGCCCGAAATATTTCGGGCGCGCTGTCCTTTTCCTACTCCCGTGGATCGCCCTTGCCATCGCCCCAACAGCACTCCTCGCGGCCACGCTCACCGCGACTCTCGACCGGGACACCGTGGCCGTCGGCGAAGGCGCAACGCTGACGTTGGTGTTCGAAGGCGGCGCTCCGAAAAATCCTCCCCCCCTACCCCGGCTACAAAATCTACGCGTCACTTACAGCGGCCAATCCAGCCAATTCAGTTGGGTGAACGGTCAGAGCACTTCTACCGTCACCCACACCTATGTGCTCACACCGGTACAACCGGGCGATTTTTCGATTCCTCCTATCATGGTTGATGTGGATGGAAAAACCTTGAGCAGCCCGGCCATCCTGTTGAAGGCTGTGCGCGCCGCCGCCGCGCAACCGGACGCCGCCGGCGCGGAGAGCCAACTCGCCTTGCTGAAATTGGTGTTGCCCAAGAAGCAGATTTACGTCGGTGAAATCATCCCCATCGAACTGCAACTTTACGTCCGCGACAGCGTGCAGAACATCCAACAGTTCCAGATGTCGCCATTCAACGCGGACGGTCTCGCGTTCGGCAAGACCGTCCAAGGCGGCCAGCGCCAGGCACGGATCGGCAATGCCAGCTTCAGCGTCGTGCCCTTCCAAGCCGCGCTCATGGCGGTGAAGACCGGCACGTTGAAGCTCGAGCCGGTGGATTTTTCGATGGTGATGGTGCTGCCTGTCAGCGGCCGGCAGCGCGATCCGTTCGATCCTTTCGGGATGTTCCAACGCGGCGACCAACGGCGGGCCACGCTCTCGACCGAGGCAGCGACGGTGGAGGTCTTGCCGCTGCCGGACGGCGCGCCCGCTGAATTCAGCGGTGCGGTGGGAAATTTTTCCCTGAACCTGACCGCCGCGCCCACCGAAGTCGCCGTCGGCGATCCCATCACGATCAAGGCGCAGATCACGGGGCGAGGCGCGCTGGACGCGGTGACCTTACCGGTGCCGGCGACGTGGCAGGATTTCAAGACGTATCCCCCAAACTCGAAGGTTCAGGCGACGGATGCGCTCGGGTTGCAGGGCACAAAACATTTCGAGCTGGTCGCCGTGCCCCAGAATGCGGAGATCAAACAACTGCCGCCGCTCGTATTCACCTTCTTCGACCCGGAGCAAAAAGCTTATCGCACCCTGACGCAGCCTGCGATAGCAATCCAGGTCCGTCCCGGCGCAACCTCGGCCTCGGGCTCGCTGGTCGGAAGTAAAACCGAAACCCCGCCGCCAGCCCAAGACATCGTGACCATCAAACTCCGCCCCAGCCGCAGCGGCGGCGCGAGCAGGCCGCTGATCACCCGCCCGCTGTTCTGGGCGGTGCAAAGCTTGCCCGTGCTGGCGTGGGTCACGCTGCTGGTGCGGCGGCGGCGCGCGGAATCGCTGGCGAACAACCCGCGCCTGCGGCGGCAGCGGCAGGTAGCGCAATTCGTCACGCAAAGCTTGAAAGACCTCCAGACCCACGCGGAGGAAAAGAATTCCGCCGACTTCTTCGCGCTGGTGTTCCGGCTGTTGCAGGAGCAACTCGGCGAGCGGTTGGATTTGCCCGCGTCATCCATCACCGAAGCGGTGGTCGAAGAGCGGTTGCAACCGCGGGGCTTGCCCGCACCGATGCTGGCGCGACTGCACGAGTTGTTTCAGGCCTGCAATCTCGCACGCTACGCGCCGGTGAAATCGACCCAGGAACTGAAGGCATTCATTCCGCGCATCGAAACGGCGCTGCGAGAAATGCAGGAGATGAAGTCATGAAGCGCCTTGCACTCATTTTGATCCTGGCGGGCGCGAGCGCGGGCGATCTGTTCGCGGCGGATTCGCGGGCGGCGTTTGACGCAGCCAACCGCCTTTACGGCCAGGGCAAGTTTGCCGAAGCGGCGGCCAGCTACGAAAAAATCATCCAGTCCGGCGCTGCAAGTCCGGCGGTGCAATTCAATCTGGGCAATGCGTGGTTCAAGGCCGGCCAATTCGGCCACGCCATCGCGGCCTATCGACGGGCGGAACAAGCCACACCCCGCGACCCTGATGTGCGCGCCAATCTCCAATTCGCCCGCAAACAGGTGGGCGGCAATCTGTCCGTGACGCCGGGGTTGGCGCAGCGGACGCTGGGCCGTATGACGTTGAACGAGTGGACGCTGCTCGCGGCGGTGGCGCTGTGGAGTTGGCTGGTCTTGCTCGCGCTCGGTCAATGGCGGCCCGCTTGGCGCCGCGGCCTGCAAAGTTATGTGCTGTTGACCGGACTCGCGACGGCGGTGCTCGGCAGCGCGGTCGCGGCGGATTGGGCGGTGAATCATTCGCCCAAGACCGCCGTGGTCATCGTTGCGGAAGCGGTGGTCCGCCAAGGCCCGCTGGATGAAGCGCCCGCCGCCTTCACCGCCAAGGACGGCGCGGAACTCACGGTATTGGACGAGCGGGACGACTGGCTGCAAGTGGGCGGCAATCCGCAGCGCACCGGCTGGGTGAAACGGGCTGCGGTCACCGTGCTGTAACCCAAGTTTGCGAACAAAGTTGCCGCCGCCATTACGCTGCGGCATCCTGACGTCGTGTCGGCAGCCACACCAAAACCAAACGACCTCCGGCCCGCCCGCGCGGATTTCTCCGCGCTGGGCCGGGCGCTGATCGTTTCCCTGCTGCTGCACACGCTCGCCTACGGCGGCTATCGCGCCGCCAAGAAATATCACTGGCTGGAAAACCTTCGCCTGCCTGCCTGGCTGCAAAAGGTGCAGCAAGCCCTCGTCGTCGTGCCGTCCGCCAAGGTGAATCCCCCGAACCAGTCTACCGAGCCGCCGCTGCTATTCGTGGAAGTCAACCCCGCCCAAGCCATCGCCGAACCGCCTAAGAAATCCAAGTATTACTCGGATAAAAGTTCCCGCGCCGCCAACCCCCGCGCCGACATCGAGACCACCATCCCCAAAATCACCGGCGCACAGGAACAGATCGTGAAGACCGAGGACGTGCCGCGCACCAAGTCTGTTCCGTCTCCCGCCGCGCCCCCGCCCACGCCGCCGGCACCCAAGCAAGTCGTCCAAGAGCAACCTAAAGTCGAACCGTTGCAACCGCGCGGCGACCTTGCCCTCGCCAAGCCCAAAACCGAATTGCAACCCAGCCCCACGCCGCCAGCCAAGCCGGACAAGCCCCGCACTGTCGCCGAAGCCCTCGCCCGCAAACAAGTCATGCCCGGCGAAATGATGAAGCTAGACGGCGGCGTGGCAAAATTCGACCTTGCCTCCTCGCTCGACGTCACCGCCACGCCGTTCGGCGCGTATGACACCGCCATCATCGCCGCCATCCAGAACCGCTGGTATGCGTTGATCGACGCCCAACGCCTCACCCGCGGCACCGGCAAAGTCACGCTGCAATTCCGGCTTCACTACGACGGCCGTGTGACTGACATGGTCCAACTGGAAAACACCGTCGGCGAACTCCTCAGCATTCTCTGCGAGCGCGCTATCCGCGACCCCGCCCCGTTCGCGCCCTGGCCCAGCGATATGAGGCGGCTCGTCGGCGCGAACTTCCGCGAAGTTAAATTCACTTTTTTCTACAACTGAAACCACCTAACCTGAACCCGCGCCTCAATATCGAGCCGCCCCATCAAGATGGAAAACCTGATTTATATTCTGCTCGCCCTGACTTCGGTCATCACCCTCGCCTTCATTGTGGAACGCGGCCTCGCGTTGCGCTGGAGTCAGGTCATCCCGGCAAAAGTCGAGGAAGCCGTGGAGGAATGCCGCACCCCGGCGGACGTGGAAAAACTGCGCCGCGCCTGCGAACGCACGCCGTCCGCGTTGAGCCGCCTGCTGCTCGCCGCCGCCGAACATCTGGCCTGGCCCAAGGAAGACACCGAGGACGCCATCGCCACGCGCGCCCGGCATGAGATTGTCCGGCTCGAACGCGGGCTTGTCGTGTTGGAAGTCGTCGTCGGCATCGCGCCGCTCATGGGTCTGGTCGGCACCATCTACGGCATGATGACCCTTTTCGGCGGCCTCGGCCAATCGGGGTTGAACGACAACGCCGCACTCGCCAAGGGCATCGCGGTGATTCTGAACAGCACACTCCTCGGCCTGCTTATCGCCATCCCCGCGCTCGTGGCTTGGAGCTACTTTACAAAGAAGGTCGAGACGCTCGCCGTGGAACTCGAGACGTTGTGCGGAGAATTTTTACGGCGGCAATATCGGGAAGAGAAAAAGTAACGCCTCGCCTTTACTGAAATGCGCTTCGTCATCCCCAAACGCCGCCAGCCGCCTGCCGTCATCATCGTGGCGTTGATTGACGTCCTGATTGTGCTGCTGATCTTCCTGATGGTCACGACCACGTTCAAGCAGCAGCCCGCCCTCAAGCTCGCGCTGCCGGAATCCACCCAGGCCCTCAAGACCGGCGCCACCAAGAAGCCGCCGCTCGTCATCACCATCGCCGCCAATGGCAGCCTTTACCTCGAACAATTGCCCGTGACGCTCGACCGCTTGAAAAGCGAATTTGCCGCCCGCGCGGCCGTCAATCCGCAATTGCATCTCGCCATCAGCGCCGACACGACGGCGCCGGTCGGCCAGATCGTCAAGGTGATGGACGCCGCCAAGGAATCCGGCCTCAAAGCCGTGAACCTATTCACGAAGTCGCCGGCGAAGTAGGCATCCGCCGGCGCCAAGCCCAAAAAATCAGACACCCCGCCAGTGCCACCAGCGAAATCGCCGCGCCCAGCTGGAACTGCCGATCCTCATAGACCAGCTTCAGCTCGTGCGAGCCGGCCGGCACTTCGACCGCCTGGGAATTGTGATTCGCGCGCCAGACTTTCACGGGCTGGCCATCCACATACCCGCGCCAGCAGTGGTAGAACGATTGGGCCACGACCACGAGCGCGGGCGCATCCGCTTGAATTTTTGCACTAACGCAGTGCGCGGACCATTGCACCCCGGAGATTTTAACCGGGACGTTGGTGGCCTTGATGAATGCCTGCGCCTCGTGCGGCAGCAACACTTCCCGAAGCGGATTGAAATCAGGACTGCCCAACTTTCCGAGCGCGACGTCAGTGGGCAGATACGTAGGTCCTTGCCCGCCGGTAACGAGCGGCAGCGCCGTCGGCCGCGGCACCCAAGTGAAGACATCGCCCGCAAGATTGACCTGCGTGACGCCGAGAAAATCCGCGAGCGCCGCCGGATAACTGTTCGTGTCCCATAGCAATTGGGCGGCGACTTCCATTTCGCTCCGCAGCCGCAGCGAAAAGAATCCCTGCACCATCGGGATGTTCTCGATCAGGTTGCAGTTTTCCACCAACGCCCAGCGGCGGCTGATGAAATATCCCTCCGGGTGTGCGATGCGAAACCGCCGCAGTTCTGCGTCCGCGCCGGCCGTATTCATCAAGCGCCCCTTCCCGAACGCGGGCGGCGCAGGCACGCGCGGCCACGGGGCGGAATAATTGTCCGGGTTCACGGTCTGCTGCCGCGGCGCATTCAGCACCAGATCAAACCACACCACCGCCAGCAGCACCCCCGGCAACCAGCAACGCCACGCAAATTTGAAATTTCCCTTGAGTGCCACGACGCCTCCCAAAATGGCCGTGAAACAGAGCGCCCGCAATGCCGTGTTGCGCCACGTCACGCCCCAATTCTCCTCCGGCGCGGGAAAATTCCAGACCCAGGCCAGCGCCGCGACCGCCAATAGCAGCAGCGCGAACCATAACATTCCCACCAGCCGGGGAAATTTCTTG
>JAFMIX010000100.1 GCA_017853785.1 Verrucomicrobiales bacterium | reverse complement strand
CGGGCGGCGACCGTCCCCAGAACTGGCGACTAGGCTGATTCCGGCGCTCAGGTAGGCTGTCCTCACGTCAGGGGAGCCAAAGTGCAGGTGTTTCCGTGTGTGTTGTGAAGCGTGGGCTGCAGCGCTGGTGAAACTGACCCGGGTTGTAACCGGTTGTTGTTTCTAAGGGTCGGACGAAAGTCCGGCCCTTTTGCTTTTGTGGGCGTTTCCCTACTTGCGGATGGTCTCCACGCGCTTGCCCGGCGTCCGCTGGTTGGAAAAATCCCACAGCAACCAGTCGTCGTCCGCCACAAACCGGTTCAGCTTACGATCCCAGCGTTTCGGCAACCGCCGGTTCAGCTTCTCCACGAACGGCAGCAGCGGCCGTTTGGGGGGGAAATCCCGCTCATGTTGATCCAGCGGGATGTCCGTGTGCCACCCGAAGCGTTTTCGGTATGAAGCAAAGCCGAAGCCGTCAAAGAAGTTCTCCCCGCCAACGAGCGGGATATACCACAGGCTGGGAATGCCGCGCGGATTCTCCTTGATGGGGATTTCCGACTCCAGTTGCCGCAACAACGCCGCGCCCGCCGCGTCTTTTTCCAGATGTTTGCGGAGCTTGTGCAGCGTGGGGAACACGATCGGCGGGCTGACGAAAAGCACGGGCTTGTGTTGCAGCGTAGCGGTGATGATCTCATGCGGCGTGCCGACGCTGTAGATGTTCGTGGGGCAATAGGAGATGGAAAAATCGCTCGCGTCCACCATGCGCAGGTCGATGTGCAGCGTCTCCCAGAACTGCCGCGCGCACCACGACCGCGCCTGCGCGCCCTTTTTGCCGCCGGCAAATGTCCAGATGTCCTTGATACGGTCGCCGCTTTTCACGTCCTCGCGGCCATACTCGTGCAACCCGCGCACGTCGGGCTTGAACCACGGGTCGAACACCGTCACGTCCATGGCCTGCAGAAACTGGCTCACGCGGTTGCGCCAGCCGAACTGCTTCTCCGCCGTACGCGAAGCGACAAAATCCATCGGACCGCTCAGATAGACCCTGGCGCCATGGAGCAGCCCGGCTTTGCGTTTGGGGGTAGGCATGGGGAAGTAATAGACTCGCCGCGGCGGGGGTTCAAGCCTGCAAAAGCAAACCGCCCCGGCGGTTTCCTGCCGGGGCGGTCAAAGGTTCGGGGCAGGCTCAGTGATGGCAGCCGCAGCCGCCTTCTTTGCCGCAACCGCCTTCCAAGTCCTCGGCGGTGGGCACGCGGCCCAGCTCCAACGTCTTGTTGATCGGTTTCTGGATGGAGTGCTGCAGTTCGTGCATCTGCTCTTGGGCATCCATGAAAGCCCGGGCGACGGGGTTCTTGAGCAACCCGTCGCGCTGCTTCTCGAACTCGGCGATCTCCGCGCCTTCGAGCGGGAGGGAGCGCTGCTGCTTCTCCTGCAAGGCCTGGCCGCGGTTCACGACGGCCTCGTATTGGGCGCGCGCAATCTCGTCGTTCATGAACGCCTCGATGCGCTGCTGGGCGGCTTGAAATTCGGGTTGGGCCACGATGGCTTCGCACAGTTCCCGGGTCTTCCGGGCCAGGACCGTTTCTTCAGTCAGAGTTGTCATAATGTGGTGTTTTCTTTCCCGCCGCCGCGACATTTCTGCGAACAAGCGAGCCAGAATACACCACAACTTGGAGGTAAAAGCAATTTGAATTCTGCATCCGCAGCGCTAATGTGTCCCGCCCGCAACATGAACAAACGCGCTCTCATCAAAAAAATCATCGCCGCGCTCACGGACGAACTGGAGATCTATTTCAAGGCCGCCCTCGCCTCCCGCGCCGAAGCCACGCACGAACAGAGCCGCGCCGAGAGCAAATACGACACCCGCGGCCTCGAAGCCTCCTACCTCGCCCACGGCCAGTCCCGCCAGGCGGCGGAAATCGAGGCCGCGATCGCCGCGTTCGAGAAGCTCCCCCTCCGCAACTTCAAGCCAGGCGAACCCGCCGACCTCGGCGCGTTCGTGGAACTACAGCACGCGGGCGAACGGATGTTTTACTTCATCGGCCCCAAGGCCGGCGGCACGGAAATCGTGCACGACAAAAAAGAAGTCCTGGTCATCACGCCGCAATCCCCGTTGGGCGGACAACTCTGCGGTCGGAGATCCGGCGAACTCGTCTCGCTCCAACTCCCCGGCGACCGCCGCCAATACCACATCGTCGCCGTCGCGTGACGGCTCAGTGCTTGCACACCTTGTGTGGATTGACGGCGAGGCCGGTGACGTTCTCCAGAAATTTTCCGCGCCCCGCCAGGAAATCAATGATCCCATCGGCATCCACGCCTTGGGCGGAACAGGTGTAAAAGGGCGCGTCCGCGCCAAACTTGCCGATGCTGGCCGCCTTGAGCGACTCCCGCCAAAACGGCTGGTTTGCGGCTGTCATCATCGCGCTCACGTTGCGGCCATGAAATTCAGTTGTCATCGACGATAACATAATCCAAAAAAAATAGCGCCCTTGAAAGATTATTTCTGAACTGTAAAACCGGCCACGTTGTCGTAGTCTTGACCCATGTCTGTCCGGTTCAAAGATTATTACCAGTCGCTGGGCGTGGCGCGCGGCGCCAGCGCCGACGACATCAAGAAATCCTTCCGCAAGCTCGCGCGGCAATATCACCCTGACGTCGCCAAGAACAAGAAAGAGGCCGAGGAGAAATTCAAGGAGATCAACGAGGCCTACGAGGTCTTGAGCGATCCCGCCAAGCGCAAGCAATACGACGAACTGGGCGCCGATTGGAAATCCGGCGCGGAATTCCGCCCCCCACCCCACGCGGGCGGTTACGGCCGCACCCAGCAACGCCCGGGGCAAAGCGGCGCGGACTTTCAATTCGAAGGCACAGGCTTCAGCGATTTCTTCGAGCAAGTCTTCGGCTCGCGGATGCGCGGCGGCGGCGGCTTCAGGCGGGGCGCGACGTTCGGGCAGGAGGACGTTGCCGAGCGCGGGCGCGACATCGAGGGCGACATCATGGTCACACTGGAGGAAGCCATGCGCGGCTCCGTGCGCGGCGTGAACGTCCGCCGGCCCGTCGGGCGCATCATGCGGGAGGAGACCTACCAGGTCAAAATCCCGCCCGGCGTGACCGAAGGCCAGAAGCTGCGCCTCGCCGGTCGTGGCGAAACCGGCGCGGGCGGCGGTGCGGCGGGCGATCTCTTTTTGCGCGTGCGGCTCGCCAAGCATCCCGACTTCGAGGTGGACGGCCACAACCTGATCCACGAAGCCGAACTGGCCCCGTGGGAAGCCGTTTTGGGCGCAAGCATTTCCGTGCCGACGCTGGGCGGCCAGTTGAGCATCAAGATTCCACCGGGCACCCAGGCGGGACAAAAGCTCCGCCTGCGCGGGCGCGGCCTGCCGCAGCCCGGCGGCGTTCCCGGCGACATCATCTTGGTCACACGCATCGCCGTGCCCGAGAAGGTCACCGACACCGAACGCAAATTGTGGGAGCAGTTGCAGCATGCCTCCAAATTCAACCCGCGCGATTGAAGAATAGGATTGAATCGCGGCGCGGTTGAAAGACAATTCCCGCATCACATGGACCGAGGAAAAATCATTCTCATCACCGGCGTCACGCGCGGCTTGGGCCGGGCGTTGGCGGCGGAATTCATCCGACTCGGCCACACCGTGCTGGGCTGCGGGCGCTCGGAGGCGGACATCAAAAAGCTGCGCCAGACCTACGGCACGCCGCACGACTTCTATCCGGTGAACGTGGCGTCGGACTCGGCGGTGAAATCCTGGGCCAGCCTGCTGGTCACCTCCCACGGCGCGCCGGATGTCATC
The DNA here is from genome assembly GCA_017853785.1 of Verrucomicrobiales bacterium. Lineage (GTDB taxonomy): Bacteria > Verrucomicrobiota > Verrucomicrobiia > Limisphaerales > JAFMIX01 > JAFMIX01. The sequence continues at coordinate 3,870 of JAFMIX010000100.1, read as the reverse complement.
CTCAACAACGCCGGCATTATCAACCGTAACGCCTCGCTCTGGGAGATCGAAGCCCGTGAGTTCGGCGAGGTGGTGGACACGAACCTCAAGGGCGTGGCCAATGTCATCCGCCATTTCGCGCCCGCGATGGTGCGGCGCAAGACGGGCGTGATCGTGAATTTCAGTTCCGGCTGGGGCCGCTCGGCGGATGCGGAGGTCGCGCCGTATTGTGCGACGAAGTGGGCGGTGGAAGGTTTGACGCAGGCGCTGGCGCAAGAGTTGCCCACCGGCATGGCGACGGTGGCATTGAACCCGGGCATCATCAACACCGCCATGCTGCAAAGCTGCTTCGGCAGTTCCGCCGCCAGTTATCCATTACCCGAGGACTGGGCAAAAATCGCCGCGCCCTACCTCCTGCGCTTCGGCCCTGGGGAAAATGGCAAGCAACTCACCGTGCCGGGATGCGGCGCGACTGCCTGATTCCATGGCCAAGAAAAAACGCAAAGCCATGCTGCTCGGCGTGGGGCTGGATTCCGACGGCCACAAGCGCGTCACGCAGGGAGACAACTTCACGCTGGTCGGCGGTTCCGCCGAAACCCACGAGGTGATGACCGAGAAGGCCATCAAGATAAACGAAAAGCTCAAAGCCAAGGGGAAGCAGCTGGAAGAAGTCAGCCGCGAGGAACTGGATGAGATTGCACACGCGGTGGGCCTGCATCGCCCCGACCCGCCCCGGAAACGCTGATTCAGGGATTTGAAAGTTGGCTCCAGAGGTAGGACTCGAACCTACAACCACACGGTTAACAGCCGCGTGCTCTACCATTGAGCTACTCTGGATGCCGTTTTGGAACGGGCGCGCAATCTACAAACCGCTCCGGTCAGCGTCAATGATTTTCCCCTTCATTTTCGCCCCTGCTGGCATTGCGGACAGTAAAACGTGCTGCGCGCCGCCTGAATCACCCGCCGGATGGGCGCGGCACAGACCACACACGGCTGACTGGCACGATCATACACCCGCAACCGCTCCACATAATAATCCGGCGCTCCGGTCGCCCGGCCATAATAGAACAGGCGATCTCCGGTCTTTCCGCCGCGAAAATTCAGCGGAATCGTGCTACCACAGGCGATGGCCTCGCGCAACACGGCGCGGATGGCCCGCCACAATCGCCGCACCTGCCCCGGCTGCAACCGCCGCGCTGCCAGCCGCGGGGAGATTCCGGCACGAAACAACGCCTCGCTCGCATAGATGTTCCCGATGCCCGCCACGAGTTCCTGATCCAGCAATTTGACTTTCACCGGTTGCGTAGAGCGCTGCAATGCGGCGGCCAGATGTTTGGCGGTAAATTCTTTGGCCAACGGCTCCGGCCCGAGCCGGCTTAACCCGTCCACCGCCAAAGTCAGCCGCCCGAAATATCGCTGGTCTTCGTAGATAAAATTTTGCCGCCCCAGATTCAGCGTCACCGCCGCATGTTTGGGCAGCGGTTGACTCGCCGGTTGCAGATACATCCGACCCGTCATGCCCAGATGCCCGATCAACAAAAAAGCCTCCCCTTTCCCACGGGGTCGCAGCTTGAAAACCAGATATTTTCCGCGGCGGGACAGGCCCTCAAAGGTAGTGCCGGTCAACGCTCGTTCAAGCCGGCGAGGCGAGGTGGGGGCAATGACCTTGGGCCGCCGCACCGCAACAGCACAGATGGTCTTATGCTTCACCGCCGCCACCAAGTGGCGGACCAGCACTTCGACTTCAGGTAATTCAGGCACGGCGGATGATTATCTTTCACCGCCCCCGGCAACCGCAAGCAACATCGTCACCTCCGCGTCGGTGGTTTGGGCAAATTCGTCATAATAGCTGCCCAGCGCGCTGAATTCCGGATCGTTGCACAGCACGAACACCTCATCCGCCAACGGCAACAACCGCTCCACCGCCGGGCTAGAAGCCACGGGCGCGGCCACGCCCACCCAACAGGCTCGTGATCGCTGCGCAGATTTCACGGCGGCTTCGGCGGTTGCGCCCGTCGCCCAACCATCATCCACAATTACGATTCTCCGCCCCGCCAGCTCGTGCTTGCCCCCTTGGTGAAACCGCCGCTCGTAATCCCGCAACCGCAACGTTTCCTCCGTGATTATCTGATCCAACGGCTCGTGCGCCGCTGGATTCGTGGAGAGCATGTCCTGGTCTAGCACCACCACCCCGTCTTCCGCCAGCGCGCCGACGGCAAATTCACGAAAACGGGGATGACCAATTTTGCGGACGACGAGCACGTCCAACGGAAGGTTGAGGATGCGCGCCACCTCCGCCGCCACGACCACCCCGCCCCGCGGCAAACCAACTACCACATCGGCACTGACTTTGCGGTCAGCCAGATACCGACCCAATGCCACCCCGGCAGCGTTACGGGATGTAAACCTCACACTAGAATCTTGCCCCGCTTTGCGCAAAAGGCAATAGGGCTCGAACCTACTCCGTCACCAGCGTGCCAACCTTCTCGCCCAAGACCACGCGGCGCAGGTTTTTTGGCTGGAACGAATTGAAGACGATGATCGGCATCTTGTTGTCCATGCACAGCGAGAACGCCGTGGAGTCCATGACCTGCAGGCGCTTTTGCAGCGCGTCGAGGTAGGAAATCTGCGCAAACCGCTTCGCTTGCGGATTCTTCTTCGGATCGCAATCGTAGATGCCGTCCACCTTGGTCGCCTTGAGAATGACCTCCGCACCGATCTCGTTTGCGCGCAGCGCCGCCGCCGTGTCCGTGGAAAAATACGGATTGCCCGTGCCGCCGCCGAAGATGACCACCCGCCCCTTCTCCAGATGCCGCACCGCCCGCCGCCGGATGAACGTCTCCGCCACCTGCGACATCGCGATGGCGCTCTGTACCCGCGTCGCGACTCCGATCTTCTCCAGCGCGTCCTGCAACGCCAGCGCGTTGATGATCGTCCCGAGCATCCCCATGTAATCGCCCGTCGCGCGCTCAATGCCTTCCTTGCTGCCCTGCAAGCCCCGGAAAATATTGCCGCCGCCCACTACCACCACGACCTGCACCCCCAGGTCACGCACCGCCCGGATTTCGTCCGCCAACCGGCGCAAGGCGGGCGCGGCGATGCCCCGCCCATTCTCGTCGCCTAAACCCTCGCCGCTCAACTTCAGCAGAATCCGGCGATACTTTGGTTTGGGAGATTTGGCAGAAGCGGTTTTAGGCATGGCGGACACTTTGTAACAACCCCGCAAATCCCCGTCAAACCAAAGCCGCCAAAACGTGAGACCGCAGCGGCGGAAGCGCCCGTTGAACGGCGGAGTTCCGGCTTTGACCTCGCCGGATGCCGCCGCGGCAGCGGAGATTTGCATTGAACCTGCCCGCCAACTTTTCCACACTGTCGCAAAATTATGGGAGCACAGTGGAAGCAAGCCGGGCGCGAAATCAACGCGCAGAAAAAAGGCCAGATGGTCGCGAAACTCACCCGCGAAATCATGGTCGCCGCCAAACTTGGCGGGCCCGACCCCGACCTCAACGCCCGCCTCGCCGTCGCCGTCGAGAAGGCCAAAAAAGCCAGCGTCTACAAGGACACCATCGAGCGCGCCATCAATAAAGGCGCCGGCATCGGTGACGACAAGGTCAATTACGAGACCGTCGTTTACGAAGGCTTCGCGCCGCACAAAGTCCCCGTCGTCGTCGAGTGCCTCACCGACAACCGCAACCGCACCGCGCCCGAAATCCGCCGCCTGTTCCTCGCCGGCTCGCTGGGCCAGCCCGGCAGCGTCAGCTTCTTCTTCAACCACTGCGGCGTCGTGGAAGCCTCCCACTCCGATGCCAACCGCGACGCCGAGGGCGATGCCATCGAAGCCGGCGCGCAGGAAGTCGAAGCGCTTGAAGCCGAGGAAACCCCCGCCGGCAC
>JAFMIX010000099.1 GCA_017853785.1 Verrucomicrobiales bacterium | reverse complement strand
TGGCTATCATCATCATCTCCATCCTGCCCGGGGTGATTGAATTCCTCCGCGAACGCAACCGCCTGAAAAAAGCGGACCGCTGACCCGACCGCCGCCGCCCACACCCCGCCGACTGCTGGAGTTCGGAATGAACTCTCCAGCGGACCGCATCCGGCAGTGGTCAAAAAGCCACACCATGGTCATTTCCCGCCGCACCCGCCGGTGGTGATTTTTTCGGTGAAAAAGTTTCTCCGCCAATTTTGATCAATTTTTGCAGCCTTTTGGCGCATCCCGCCGCAGCAAAAAATACCGTTGGCATCACCGTTGCTAAACGACGCTCAGCTTGCGAACTCCGCCCGACGCGGGGTTCAAAATCGCACAACGACCGCCAACCAACATATGAAAAAAATCGAAGCAATCATCAAACCGTTCAAACTGGAGGAAGTAAAAGACGCACTCGGCGAAGTGGGCATCGAAGGCATGACCGTCACCGAGGTCAAGGGCTTTGGCCGCCAGAAAGGCCACACGGAAATCTACCGCGGCAGTGAATACACCGTGGACTTCCTACCCAAGATCAAGCTGGAGCTCGTCGTGGCCGATAGCAGCGTGGAAGCCGCCGTGACCGCCATCATCAAGGCCGCCAAGACCGGCAAGATCGGCGACGGCAAGATCTTCGTCTCCGCCGTGGAGCAAGCCATCCGCATCCGTACCGAAGAGAAAGGCGAAGCCGCCGTATAACCCCTGCCCCCTCAAACTGAAATCCTACCAAAACATGAAAAAAATTCTACTCATCCTCGCATTGATGGCTGCGGCCACATTAACCACGCTCGCGCAGGATGCCGCCACCCCGGCCGCCGCGCCCGCCGCGACTCCGGCCCCGCCCACGACGGAACAACGCCTCGCCTCGCTGGAAGCGTATTTCCAAAACACCGACCCCGCCGCCGGCGCGGCAGTGCAGGCCACCGGCGTGGCCGGCCCCGGCCACAACGCCTGGCTCATGACCAGCACCGCGCTCGTTTTGTTCATGACGCTGCCCGGGCTGTTCCTGTTCTACGGCGGTCTCGTGCGGCGCAAGAACATCCTCTCCGTCATCGCCCAATGCTTCGGCATCGCGGGCTTGGTGACGATTCTGTGGGTGGTGTTCGGCTACAGCCTCGTGTTCGCGGACGGCACGGACATTATCAAGGGCGTGCTCGGCAACCTGAAGTTCAAGATGCTGGAAGGCGTCACTTCCGCGCCGAACACAAACTACGCCTACTGGATTTCCCAGAATATCTTCTCCATGTATCAACTGATGTTCGCCATCATCACCCCCGCGTTGATCCTCGGCGCGGTCGCGGAACGCATGAAGTTCTCGGCCATCCTCATGTTTGTCGGCATCTGGATGATCGTGGTCTACTTCCCGCTCGCGCACATGGTCTGGGGCGTGAACGGCGCGATGAACGGCGTCTGGAACGGCGACGCCATCATCAAGTCCATTGACTTCGCGGGCGGCACGGTCGTGCACATGAGTTCCGGTTGGTCGGCGCTCATCCTCTGCATCATCCTCGGCAAGCGCCGCGGCTTCGGCAAGGAATCCATGGCCCCGCACAGCATGGTGATGTGCTCCATCGGCACGGGTATGCTCTGGGTCGGCTGGTATGGTTTCAACGCCGGCAGCGCGCTCGCGGCGGACGGCATCGCGACGAATGCCTTCATGACCACCACCATCGCCACCGCGGTCGCGTGCTTCGTCTGGCCGCTGTGCGAATGGATCACCCGCGGCAAGCCCAGCGTGCTCGGCTTCTGCTCCGGGGCGGTCGCCGGTCTGGTCGTCGTGACGCCCGCGTGCGGGTTCATCACCGCAGGCGGCGCGCTCATCATCGGCATTGCGGCGGGCATCGTGCCGTGGTTCTTCTGCTACAAGGTCAAGGGCTGGTTCGGCTATGACGACGCGCTGGACACGTTCGGCGTCCACGCCATCGGCGGCACGCTCGGCGCGTTCCTCACCGGCATCCTCGCCACCGGCACGGCCAACGGCAACCTGACCTCGGTCAACACCTACGCCGCCAAGAACGGCTTGGACAAGATCGTCGCCAACGGCACGCTCTGGATCGAGCAGCTCAAGGCGATTGGCGTGACCCTCGCGCTGGCGATTGTCGGCACGGTCATCATCGCCTACCTCGTGAAGTTCACCATCGGCCTGCGCCCGAGCGAGGAAAATGAAAGCGTCGGCCTCGACCTCGCCGAACACGGGGAAGAAGGTTACCACGGCGCTGGCCAGTAATTCAGGGCACATCAAGGAAATACCGCAAATGCACCGGCGGGCGACGCAAGTCGCCCGCCGTTTTGCTTTGCAGGGCGCCGCCCCCGCCCCAACGGGGGCCACACCGTGAGCGTCACTGAATCTGGACGACCAGCGCGGTGGTGTTGTCGCGGCCGGAGTTTTTCACGGCTTCATCCACGAGGTGCCGGGCCGGGCCGGCTTCGCCGCCGTCCTTACGGAGCAAATCCACAATCTGGTGGTCATAAAGCCCGTCCACCAGCCCGTCCGAGCAGAGTAGAAAAACATCCCCACGCTCGCACCCGACCGCGCCGACCTGCGGGTCCACGAATTGATTGCTGCCGCCAAGCGCCTTTTGCAGGACGCTGCGGCGCGGGTGGGTGCGGGCTTCGCGTTCGTTGATCTGGCCGTTGCGGAAGAGCCAGCCGACATGGGTGTCGTCGGCAGTGAGCTGTTTGATCTGGTCCGCGCCGGCGGCGAGGTAGTAGATGCGGCTGTCACCGATGTGGCCGAAATACAACCAGCCGGGCGTGAACCAGCACAGGCTCATGGTCGTTTCCATGCCGTGGACTTCGTCGTAGCTGTTGCCAAGGTAGACAATCTGGCGATGCACCTCGGCATAAAGTTCGGTGAGGACATCCTCGAAACCGGCCTGTATCCCGGCGGCGGATTGCTGAAAGGCGCGCGGCAGCAACCGGGTGATTTTTTCCACCGCGATGGAGCTGGCGTATTCGCCGGCCTTTGCACCGCCCATGCCGTCGCACACGGCAAAAGTGAAATCGTGCGTGGCGAGCGCGGCGGCCCCGAACTTGCCCAGCCGCTGGACTTCCTGCGCATCAAAGCGCAGGCCGAGGAAGGAATCTTCGTTGTTCTTGCGGACTTTGCCCATGTCGGTCCAGCCGGACCAGGCGAGTGTGGCGGCGGGAGTGGGGGTGCGGGGATGGGGTTGGTTCATGGCGGCGGCGGTTCGTTGCCCGGCAGGATGGTGGCGAATTCAAAATCAATGACGCAAAACCGCCCGTCGGAAAACCGGTAGGTGATGTTGCGCATATCGGGGTCATCGTGGCGGACGCCGTAGGCTTCCAGTTCGGCGAACACCTGCCGGGTACGCTCCGCGTCGAGGTGCTGCACGCGCCCACCACAGTTCGTGGTGATGATGCGGAGTTTTTCGGCGTCGGCTTCAAGCAGTCGCGGCACAAAACCGCAACCGCGCGCCTCCAGATACCGCAGCACTTTCACCTCGTTGGCAAACCGCCGCGCCGCATCCGGGCCGTGGTAGGTCTTGAAGACGCGGCCATCGAAACTCAGATGCACCGTCGCCCTCAATGTGTCCTTCACTTGCAGCATAAACGGAATCGTCGGGCTCGCACTTTATTCGTCTACGCCGAGTCTAGCTGGGCAATTCCGCACAGCGCGAGCAAATTAGAACAGCGACCCCCCTCTCCACCCGCCGCCCCGAAAAAAATCCGGACACCAAAAACCCCTGTCGTTGCAGGCGAATAGCATTTTCCCGCAGGCTGCTATTGCCGAACGGCACTTCATCTGCTTAACTCTCCGGCACTGTCAAAACTGAACCTTTTGACGCACCAAACGTTAACATTCTAAACGCACCATCATGACCAAATACAAATTGGAATACCTCTGGCTGGACGGTTACGAACCCGTCCCCAACATCCGCGGCAAGACCCAAATCAAGGAATTCGCCAGCTTCCCCAAGCTCGAACAGCTCCCCATGTGGGGCTTCGACGGCAGTTCCACCCGCCAGGCCGAAGGCCGCAGCTCTGACTGCATGCTCAAGCCCGTCGCGGTCTATCCCGATTCCACCAAGAAGAACGGCGTCCTCGTCATGTGCGAAGTCATGATGCCCGATGGCAAGACCCCGCATCCGACCAACAGCCGCGCCTCAATTCCCGATGATTCCGGTGCGTGGTTCGGGTTCGAGCAGGAATATTTCCTCTACAAAGACGGCAAGCCCCTCGGCTTCCCCGATTCCGGTTTCCCCTATCCGCAGGGCGAATACTACACCGGCGTCGGCTACAAGAACGTGGGCTGCATCGCCCGTGAGATCGTGGACACGCACCTCGACATCTGCCTCGACGCCGGCATCAACCACGAAGGCATCAACGCCGAAGTCGCCAAAGGCCAGTGGGAATTCCAGATCTTCGGCAAAGGCTCCAAGAACTGCGCCGACCAAGTCTGGGTCGCCCGCTACCTCCTCATGCGCCTCTGCGAAAAATACGGCGTGGACGTGAACTGGCACTGCAAACCCCTCGGCAAAGACGTGGACTGGAACGGCTCCGGCATGCACGCCAACTTCTCCACCACCCACATGCGCGAAGTCGGCGGCAAAGACTACTTCGAGAAACTCATGGCCGCTTTCGACAAATACAAGAATGAACACATCGCCGTGTATGGCCCGGACAACCACCTCCGCCTCACCGGCCTGCACGAAACGCAGTCCATCGATAAATTCAACTACGGCGTGGCCAACCGCGGCGCGTCCATCCGCGTCCCGCACAGCTTCGTCAACAACGGCTACAAAGGCTACCTCGAAGACCGCCGGCCGAACTCCCAAGGCGACCCCTACAAAATCGCCGGCCGCATCCTGCAGACGATCAACACCGTGCCGACCAAGTAAGCCCGCACGCTGAACTTCAAGGGCGTGACCGCGAGGTCACGCCCTTTTTGTTTGCCGCAGTCAGGGAACAAGTTTGAACTTTCCCCCTCCTTAGCCTATAACCACCGCGTGCCAGCGCTGCCCCAACCGCCGATTTCTGCCGCCCCCCGCCGCCTCGCCGTACTCGGCCATCCCATCAAACATTCCGCGTCGCCCGCCATGCAAAACGCCGGCATCGCCGCTCTCGGCCTGAACTGGCACTACGAAGCCCTCGACGTTCCACCCGAAAACCTTTCCGCCGCCATCGCCGCCGCCAAGACGAAAAACTTCATCGGCCTCAACCTCACCGTCCCGCACAAACTCCTCGCCGTCGAGATGATGGACGAACTCGCGCCCTCCGCCAAAACCTGGGGCGCCGTCAACACCGTTCAATTCGTCCGGCGCGGCGACCAGACCATCGGCCTCGGCCACAACACCGATGCCGACGGCCTCGCCCGATCCCTGCGCGAAGATTTACACCTCGAACTCCCCGGCGCCCGCGTTCTCCTCCTCGGCGCCGGCGGCGCCGGCCGCACCGCCGCCCTTAAACTCGCCGCCGAAAACGTCGCCGCACTATTCCTCGTCAACCGCACCGCCAGCAAAGCCGAGGAAATCGCCCGCGAAATCCGCCAGCGGTTCCCTGCGGTCAAAACGTCCGTGGGTTACCCGCAGACCACCGTTGACCTCCTACTCAACGCCACCTCGCTCGGCCTCAATCCCGCCGACGCCTCGCCACTCGATGACAAATTGTTCGCGCTGAAAAATGCCCGCGCTGTTTACGACATGATCTATCGCCCGGCAAAGACGCCCCTGCTCCGCGCTGCGCACGCCGCCGGTTGCCGCACCGCCAACGGCCTCGGCATGTTGCTCCACCAAGGCGCGGCGGCACTGGAGATCTGGAGCGGCCAGCCGGCGCCCGTCGCCATCATGCGCCGGGCACTCGAACAAAATATTTATGGTCATTGACGCCATCTTCAACCCCGAGAACTGGACCGCCGTGCCGTCCGGATTCTGGGCCGCCGTGTTCTTCGCGTTCGGCTGCATCGTCGGCAGCTTCCTCAATGTCGTCATCCACCGCCTGCCGCTCGGGCAGAGCGTGGTCTCCCCACCTTCGCATTGTCCGCATTGCAAATACTCCATCCCGTTCTACCTGAACGTCCCGCTCATCACCTGGCTCTGGCTGCGGGGCAAATGCGCTAACTGCCGCGCGCCCATCGCCCCCCGCTACTTCATCGTGGAGCTCTGCACCGGCCTCGCCTTCCTGGCGAGCTGGCTGGCGTTCGGCGCGCAATCCGCTCCATTCGCCCTCGCCAGTTGCGTGCTGCTCGCCGGCTTCATCGCCGCCACCTGCATTGATTTCGAGCACATGATCATCCCGGATGAACTCACCCTCGGCGGCATCGGCGCGGGCCTGCTCGCCTCCTTCCTCGTCCCCGCGCTGCACGATGCCCCCACGCTCACCGCCGCGATTGGAAAAAGCATTCTCGGTGCGGCGGTCGGCGGCGGCATCATCTACGCCGTCCTGCGCGTAGGCAAATTGCTCTTTGGCCGCCAGAAAATTGACCTCGGCGGCACCACCCGCATCGTCCTCGGCGAAGCCGCCATCGTCCTGCCCGACCAGGAAATCCCCTACGAAGAGCTGTTCTATCGCAAGTCCGACACCGTCCTGTTTCACGCCACCACGGCGGAACTCATCGACCGCTGCTACCGCGACGTAACCGTGAAGCTCTCCCCCGTCAAACTCCAGGTCGGCGACGACCAGTTCCAACCGGAGCAGGTGCATCACCTCGAAGCCGTCACCCGCGAACTCTCGCTGCCGCGCGAAGCCATGGGCTTTGGCGACGTGAAATTCATGGCCGCCATCGGAGCGTTCCTCGGCTGGCAGGCCACCATCTTCTCGCTCCTGGCCAGCTCCGTCATCGGCTCCGCCGTCGGCATCGTCCTCATCATGTGCGGCAAGAAAGAATGGTCCAGCCGGTTGCCGTATGGCCCCTATATCGCTCTCGCCGCCGCCCTCTGGATGTTCGGCGGCAAGGAATTGGTGGCAGCGCTGCTCGCGTACTGAAGGCCCGCCGCAGTTCCGTTGCAACAGTCCGCGTGACAGCCCCCGCCCTTCCGGGTTAGCCTCCCGTCATGCTTAGGAAAAATCCGAAGTCCAAAAAAGTCGCCGGCGGCGGCACCTTCGCCATCGTCGCCGCGCGCTACAACTCCCGGTTCGTGGACGCCATGCTCCGCGCCGCCCGGACCGAACTCGTCCGCTCGGGTGCAAAAGTCCAGATCGTGCGCGTGCCCGGCGCGTATGAAATCCCTATCGTCGCCGCCCGGCTCGCCCGCCATTCCAGTCCGCCCCTCGCCGGCGTCATCTGCCTCGGCGTCATCCTCCGCGGCGCGACCGTTCACGCCGCGCACATCGGCGACGCCGTGAGCCGCGCGCTCATGGACATCCAACTCGCCACCGAAGTGCCCGTCATCCACGAAGTCCTCCTCCTCGAAAACGCCGACCAAGCCCGCGTCCGCTGCCTCGACCGCAAACATAACCGCGGCACCGAAGCCGCCCAGACCGCGCTCGAAATGGCCCGCGTCATGGCCGGCCTCCCCGGCGCCGCCCGCCCGTTCTGACGCGGCGAAAACATTTTCCCCCATGCCCGACGAATCTGATCCCGCTGCCGCCGCCGCGCCCGTGCCGCACAAACGCCGCCCGCGTTACTCCGGCAAGAACCCGCGCCGCTTCGAGGAGAAATACAAGGAGCACGACCC
>JAFMIX010000098.1 GCA_017853785.1 Verrucomicrobiales bacterium | reverse complement strand
GCCGTCGGAGGTGAGCGCTTTTTGCCCCGGCTTGTTCTCCGCTTTGATGCGCTCCTGGCACAGGGTGTTCAAATCGGCAAGCCGCAACTTCTTCTCCCGGGCGAGTGTCCGCAAATAATCGTTGTAAGGCGCGAGTTTTGCGTTCTCCGGGCTGTTCAAGTCCTCTTTGATCACCGTGGCCGTGAGCAGCACCACTTGGATGCCCGCCGCTTCCGCTTGCGCGACGATCTTGGCGATGTTCTCCTTGTAAGTCCCCCGCGCCGTGACGTTGGTATCATATTGTCCGGCGGCGAGTGCCTCGGTGTCGAGCGGCACGCCCTTCGGGCCGTGCCACACGTCGTTCACACCACAGCTCAAGGTCATCCACTGCGGCTTCTTGGAGACCACGTCCTTCTCCAAGCGCGCGAGCATTTGGTCCGACTTGTGGCCGCTGATGCCGGCGGGCACGGCCTCGGCCTTGATGCCGTTCGCCTCCAACCCCGCCATCACCAGCCGCACATAACCCATCGGATTTCCCCAGCCCTGCTGCGTGATGGAGTCACCGAGGAACGCGATCTTCTCGCCGCTCTTCACCGCGATCGCGCCTGATGCGGCTTGAATCCAGGCGAACCCGAGCGCCGCTGTCACGGCGAAACGCCGCGCTAAGGCAAACCGTGAAAAAATATTTCCTGAGGTGTCGGCTTGGGGAATTGCGGCCAAATCTGAATTCTTCATGGCCGGGGACATTACGCTTTCGCGGGCGCGGGACAAGTGTTTTTCCACCACGGTTTGTGCGGATGCCGGCGCCGCCGGCAGCGACCGGGAATAGGCTCGCCAATCCGCGCCCGCGCTGGCAGTTTCCGCGCATCTATGGGATGCCTCATTCAACTCCGTTTGTGCCGGATCGTCACGACCGGCGTTGTCGTTGTCGCGCTGTATTTGGCCGTGCCGACTCTTGCCGCCGTTGCGGAAACCAGCGCCACCGCCGGCACGAACCGCTTCGGCTTTTCCGGCCCAGAAGTTTTCCCGATTGATTTCGATATCGGCGGCTTGCACGTCACCGACCTCGAAGGCGACGGCCTGAAAGACATCGTCGTCGTCAACAACAGCCGTTCCAAGATCAACCTCCTCTACAATCAGACCGGCGCGACCAATCCCGTCATCAAAACCTCCGCCGCCAGCAAGCGCGAAATCAACCAGCTCCCGCCCGACGCGCGCTTCCGCATTGATTCCATCGCCTCGGAAAAACGCATCGCCTCCCTCGTCGTCACCGACCTCAACGGCGATGGTCGTCCCGACCTCGCCTGCTACGGCGAACCCAAGGAACTCGTCCTGCAATACAACCAAGCTGGCACCGGCTGGAGCGCGCCCAAACGCTGGCCCATCGACGACGCGCAGCTCACGCCCAACGCCCTCGTCGCCGGCGACCTCAACGGCGACGGCCGCACCGACCTGTTGTTGCTCGCGGAAAATTTCATCTACTTCCTCCCGCAATCCGCCGAGCACACTTTCGGCGAGCCGCAGAAAATTCCCTACACCGGCGCCGTCAAGGCCGTGCAGGTGTTGGACGTGGATGGCGACGGCCGCAGCGATCTGCTCCTCGTGAACTGGGACAGCCTCACGCCGTTCCGTTTCCGCCTCCAGAATGCCGCCGGCCAGCTCGGGCCGGAAATCTATTTCACCTTGCCGCGCATCCGCTCATTCGTGGCCGACAATCTTGAAGCCAGACAGGAAACGCAGGTTGTCACCATCGCGCAGAATTCCGGGCGCGTCCAGATCTCCCACTTCGTCCGCAAGCTCGCCGAAAAACTCTCCGGCGCTTTCGCACAGGGCCAGTTCAACGTCCTCCCGCTGAACAAGACCGATAAGGCCCGCCGGGGCATGGTCTGGGCCGACATCAATGGCGACCGCCTCGCCGACCTGCTTGTCGCCGAGCCGGACAGCGGCGAACTCTCCCTCCATTTCCAGCAGCCCGACGGCACACTCGCGCCGCCGAAGAAGTTTTCCACCCTCACCGGCATCACTGACATCGCCGTGGCCGACTGGGAAGGCGATGGCAACGCGGAAATCTTTCTGTTGAGCGCGGACGAGCGACGCATCGGCGTCACGCGACTGGATGAGAAGCAGCGCCTGCCGTTCCCCACGCTCATCGCCACCGAAGGCAAGCCGCTCGCGATGGCCGTGGGTCCGCTCGCCCCGGGCGCGAAGCCCACGCTCGCCGTGATCCTCGATCAGGACGGCAAACGCGTCTTGCTCACCCGCACCGCCGCCGGCACGAACAAACTCCAGAAGCTCGGCGACAATTTCAAATCCAACCCCGCGACGCTCGCGCTCCACGACGTGAACCAGGACGGCCTCGCCGACCTCGTCATGCTGATTCCCTACGAGAAGATCAAGGTGCTGCTGCAAGTCGCCGGCAAGGATTTCAGCGAGCAGGACATCGCGCCGCCCGGCGGCACGCTGGAGCAGCCGTGGCTCGCCGCCGCCGATGTGGATGGTGACGGCAAAGCGGAATTGCTCCTGCCGCAGAAAAATTTCCTCCGCGCCGTCGTGCTACAGCCGGAGGCGGGTTCGCCGAATTCCACGAACGCGCCCGGCTGGACCTTCCAAGTGAAGGACCAGATCAACGGCGCCGCCAGCAACTCCCGGCTCATCGGCGCGGCGGCGTTGCCCAACGGCACGAACGGCATCGCCGCGCTCTTCCTGCTCGATGGCGAACGCAAGGCGCTCACGCTCTCCGAGCGCGATGCGGCGGGCGTGTGGCAGGTGGTGCGCAACCTCCAGTTGCCGCTCTACGCGGATTTTTCCGGCATCACCTTGCAGGCGCTCGCGTTGGGCGACACGAACCGGAACAGCATCGCCTTGCAGGGGCAGAACGCCATCGCGTGGCAGGCGTTGCGCGGCGCGGTCTGGGAATACACCGACCTCGACGGCTACGAGACACCCATCAAGGACGGCTACCTCAACGACGTCGTGACCGGCGACCTGGACAACGACGGGCGCAAGGACCTCGTGTTCATGGAGACGGTCAAGAATCATCTCGACCTCGTGGTGTTCGACGCGAACCACAAGCTGGTGCCGGCGAACCGCTGGCAGGTGTTCGAGGAACGCAGTTTCCGGAACCTGCGCAGCGCCGTGCCCGAGCCGCGCGAAGCCGCCGTGGCTGACGTGACCGGCGACAAAAAGAACGACCTCATCATCATCGTCCACGACCGCGTGCTCGTTTATCCGCAGGAGTAACTGCGCGGTTGGCGCCGCAGCGTAGTCCTGCGTCGGATAGCTCACATTGCTGCGGCTCCTACGGCTCGCGCCGTTCTAATTCGCAGGGCTGGCGGTGATCCCCTCCGGGGTTGGGGCAAAGACTTTCATGGAGAGGCCGGTGGGCGTGGCGCTCATCGCGCTCACGGTGAACCCAAAGTATTTCGCCACGCGGCTGAAATCCGGCAGCAGGGCGACATCAATCCAGTCTTTGATGAGGTTTTGGCCGGCCAGCATTCCCAGTGGATCGGTGACGCCGGGTTTGGAGGCGGCTCCAAGTTGCTTGAACATATCGAACGCGGTGCGCATGGTTTCGCGCTGGTTTTCGTAGTTGAAGTAGCTGGCGCCGGCGGTGCGCACGTGCGGGATGGCGGCGGCCAGGCCGGGGGTTTCGCGGAGCGCCTTGCCAGGGTTCTCGCCGCTGCGGAGAAATTCCTCCAGCGTGGCGGCGTCCATGGAAATGGCGCAATAGCCGTTCGCGGCGGCGAAGCTGGCAGCGCGGGTGCCGGTCTTCTCGCCGGTCACGAGTTGGGCGGGCGTGGTGGTGATGGTGTAAATCTTGTGACCGAGGAATTCGCGTTCCGTGGGCGGGTCGCCGCGGCGGTTGATGAGGGCAAAGATGCTCTTGAGGGCTTCCAGCAGCTTGTCCGGCTGCGGCGAGCCGACGAGGAAAATGGAGGGCGGCGCGGCGACGTCGGCGAGGGCCTGGCTGCGCGGGGCTTTCTGGTAGCTGATAAAGTCGTCGCCGAGGCTGTCGAGGAAGATTTTCTTGAGGTCGTAATCGGGATTTTTTTCCAACTCTTTCATGCTGGCGGTGGAGAACAGGATGTTGATGGTGGCGGGCAGGTTCGGTGAGATGTTGCCGAGCATCTTTTCCAGATTCTCCCAACTCTGCGGCCCGTTAAGGCGGAAGCGGGTGAACTTGACGGCGTCGGCGGGGACGAAGGCGGGCGGGGTGGTCTCGCGCGGTTCGCCGGCGAGAATCTTGAAGATGCCGTCCTGGCGGTCGCTCTCGGGGATGGCGAGGAGGAGTTCGGCGGTGCTGCCTTCGGCCGTGGGTTTCATGCTGAAGGCGACGGTGCGGAGGCGGTTGAGGCCGAGGCTGGTGATGGCTTTATCCGGGGAGAAGGGCACGAGCGAGAAGGTTGTATTCGGCTCGGTTTCGGATTCATGAGCGAGAACTTTCACGAGGATTTCCATCAGCGGCTTGGTGTGGATCCAGCCGTAGGCGGTGGCGTCGCGGAACAGCGCGCCGCGGCTGGCTTCGAACGCGGCTTCATCGGCGAGGACGGGGGCGCTGCCGCCGTTCAGGCTGCGGAGGATTTTCTCGATGACGGCGGTGGAGTTGCCGGCGATGAAGAGGGATTCATGCTGGCCGAGGTAGAGCGGGGTGGGCGGCGCGGCGGGCGCGGGGTCATCGGGCTTGAAGGTTTCGGGCGCGGCCGCAGGGTTCATTTTTTTCATCGCGCCGGCCAGGTCGTTGCTGGAGAGGAGCAGGGTGGTGAATTCGACGCCGCGGATGGTTTCGGTCTTGAGCGGTTTGCCGGCGTCGGTCCACTTGCGCTTGAGGGTGGTGAGGTTGGTTTCGAGGAGGGTGCGGTTGGTCTTGGTGTCGAGCAGGAAGAGCCAGCCGGGGAGGACGTTGGTGGTGCCTTGCCAGCCGTTTTGCACGACGGCGAGGGTCATCTGGCCTTGGGCGAGCGCGGTGTAGTTGGAGAGGCTGCCGCCGAGGTCGCGCTCCAGCGGTTCAATGAGTTCGGTCTGGAGGCGGGCCATGATTTTATCGATGAACGGTTTCATGGCGGGGTCGTGCCAGAATTGAAGCTGGGGCGACTTGCGATGCTGCTCGCAGAAGCTGGCGAAGTCCGGCGCGGTGACGACGGCGAGGGTGTCGGCGGGGAGAATTTTCTCCGGCGCTGGGATGGCGGCGAGGCCGGGGCGGACGCAACTGAGGCCGAGGGCGAGGGCGAGGAGGAATGGTTTCATGAATTTTAGAACGAGGTTGGCTGGCTATTGGGGCGGCAGCAATTTCGTCCGGCTGGGCGGTTCGAGGTAGCGGTAGGGGTTGCTGGGATTGTCGGCGGCGTAGGCAAAAGCGTCGCGGTGGTCGAGGAAAAATTTGACGGTGGCGACGGGAATGGCGAAGCCGATGCCTTCGCCGGCGGTGATCTTCATGTTGATGACGCCCATGACGTCGCCGCTGAGGTTGAAGAGCGGCCCGCCGGAGTTGCCGGGGTTGATCTGGGCGGTGGTCTGGAGGTAGAGGTCACCCTGGAATTGGCGGGTCTTGGTGCTGAGGATGCCTTCGGTGACGGTGCGCTCCAGGCCGAGCGGGCTGCCGATGGCGAAGACGCGTTCGCCGACGGCGAGGGTGTCCGAATCACCGAGCGCGACGTGGGCGAACTTGGGCGCGTCGGCATCCTCGATCTTCAGCAGCGCGAGGTCGGCGAATTTGTTCATGGCGACGATGCGGACCTGCTTGTAGGTCTTGCGTTCCAACTGGTCGTTGCGTTGGTGGTAGGCTTCCACGGAAATCTGGGTCTCGCCTTCAATGACGTGGAAATTGGTGATGAGGTAACCGTGCTCGTCGAGGATGAATCCCGAGCCGAGGCCGCCGGGGGTGCGGACTTGAACCACCGCCTCGCCGAGCGCGCTCACGAGATCGCGGACGGCGCGGACGGGGGAAGCCTTCGGCGCACTGTAGTAGAGGTCGGATTTGGCGGACGCCTCCGGCGCGCGCGGCGCAAGCGTGACGACGGCGGCGTTCTTGCCGGACGATCTGGCCGGGGCGGCGGTGATTTTCTCTGTGCGGATGATTTTGACGATCTGGTTCTGCGGGACGACGAGCGCGGTGTAGCCGACGTCCACGACGACGGCATCGCGCTTCTCGGCGAGGATGGTGCCGGTGACGGCGGCGGCGTCTTTCAACTGGATGGTGTCGGCGCCGGCGGGTTGCGGCGCGGTCAGCAGCAGGGCGCAGCCGCACGCGGCGGGCAGGGCAAAAATTCTCCGGGCGGACATGGGCAGACGGTAATGCAGCGCGATTGCTTTGACAAGCAAGCGGCGGCGGCGCGGGGTGCGGCCCGGACAACCTGCGGGCGGCAATTCCAAGCTTGCTTTTAGGCCCGCCTCGGCTAATTTTTCCCGCTCGCTGTCGCAAAAAGTGACGGCACAACCGAAGAATATTTATGGCAACAGCAAGTGATATGCGCCGCGGCATGGCGATCAACTACAACGGCGATGTCGCCGTCGTCCTCGACTTCCAACACCGTACGCCGGGCAACCTCCGCGCCTTCGTGCAGGCCACCATCCGCAGCATCAAGACCGGCAAATCTTCCGACGTGCGCTTCAGCTCCACCGAGAAAATAGATGTCGTGCCGATGACCACCGTGAAGATGGAGTTCAGCTACAAGGACCAGGAAGACTACGTGTTCTCCGACCCGGAAACCTACGAGACCGTCACCGTCCCGCCCGAGATCGTCGGCGACGCGAAGAATTACCTCATCGAGAACGCGACGGTCACCGTGACCATCGTCGAGGGCAAGGTCGTTTCCATCGAACTGCCGTCCAGCGTGATCCTGACCGTGACCGAGGCGCCCGAAGGCGTGCGCGGCGATTCCGCCAACAACGTGCAGAAAGCCATCATCGTAGAGACCGGCATCACCGTGCAGGCGCCGCTGTTCATCAAGACCGGCGAGAAGATCAAGATCGACACCCGCACCGGCAAATACATGGAGCGCGCTTAAGCCGCCGCAGTTTTCAAAATCAATCAAACCCGCTGCGGCGGGTTTTTTTGTGCCTACGGCTTTCTTCGCAATTCACTTCGGCATTTCCAGCTTCACCTTCGCCGCCACCTGAGCCACGTCTTTGTCGCCGCGGCCGGAGAGGTTCACGATGATGATCTGATCTTTGGCCATCTTCGGCGCGCGTTGGATGACTTCGGCGACCGCGTGCGAGCTTTCGAGCGCAGGGATGATGCCTTCGAGCCGCGCGAGTTTCATGAAAGCCTCGAGCGCCTTATCGTCGGTGGCGTAGGTGTATTCCACGCGCTTGGCGTCGTGCAGGAAGGCGTGTTCCGGTCCGACGGCGGCGTAGTCCAATCCGGCGCTGACGCTGTGGGTGAGTTGGATTTGCCCGAAGTCGTCCTGCAAAATGTAGCTGCGCGTGCCTTGCAACACGCCGAGCGAACCGCCGTGAAACCGCGCCGCGTGTTGCTCGGGCATGATGCCGTGGCCGCCGGCTTCCACGCCGATCATGCGCACGCTCTTGTCATCGAGGAACGGATAGAACAGGCCGATGGCGTTCGAGCCGCCGCCGACGCAGGCGCAAAGCAGATCAGGCAAACGCTTTTCCTTTTCAAGGATTTGCGCGCGGGCTTCGTCGCCCATGATGCGTTGGAAATTCCGCACCATTACGGGATACGGATGCGCGCCGTAAGCTGTGCCGAGAATGTAATGCGTGCTGCGGA
>JAFMIX010000097.1 GCA_017853785.1 Verrucomicrobiales bacterium | reverse complement strand
GCGCCATTCAGGGCATGTCGGTTGGCGCGAACCGTCGCGGCATCGCGCCGGGTGTAATCAAACAAGCCTCCCGGCCCGATGCGCCAGGTGAGTCCGACAAAATAATCCTCCTGCGCACCGACACGGTTCAGGTTGTGCCCCAGCCCGCCGCCGAACGCCTGCGCGCTAATGGTGGGAATCAACGGCCCGTAAGTTGCGCCGTTCTGGTCCGCCTTGGCGGCGGCGGTGAGCGTCTGGCTGCGCTTGAGTTCTGGGCGCGAGTCCATCGCTTGCGCGACGAGCGTGCGCAACGAAATGTTTGGCTGGAGCAAGGGCAGGGGAACGATGTCCGAGTCGCGCGCCGACAATTCCACGGCGGGATCGAGGCGCAGCGTCTGCGCGAGGCGCGCGGCGGCGTTGCGCTGCTGTTCCACGGCCTGACTCAAGGCGATTTCGTTGCGCCCGGCTTGGACGGTGGCGCGCAGCAGGTCGCCCTTGAAGGCCAGCCCGGCTTCGACGGCGGTCTTCAATTGCGCCTCATAATTCGTGGAAATCCGCACCGACTCCCGCGCGACCCCGACCGTGGTCTGGGCCAGCAACAGGTCGAAATAGTCACGGGCCGCGGCGAGCACACAGTCATTGCGTTGGGCGGCGAGCGCGTGGCCGGCGGCGTGTTCGAACTGGCGCGCGGCGAGTTTTTTGTAGATGGCGTCGCCCAGATTCAATTCGCCTACCAGCGTCCCACCCGGCGCATAAGATTGCTTGTGGACTTCGGAAATGTTTCCGGAAGTGTCCTGGATCAGGCCATCATGCCGCCGAAAACTGACGCCGCCGCTCACCCACGGGAAGAACTGGAGCAGCGCGCCATCGTGATTTGCCTTCGCCTCGGCCAGCTTCTCGGCGGCGATGCGCACGTCGAGGTTTTGCGCGCCCGCCAGCCGCAACGCGGTGGGTAGGTCGATCTCAACGGCTGACACCTGGAAAATCGGGAGCGCAAGAGCGGCGCACCCGGCGCCCAGCTTTTGAAGCAGCTTCATACTATTTGACCTCCGTGATGGCTGCCCCGTCGGCGAGGGCGGTTTTCCCGACGGGAATGACGGTTTCGTTGCCGGTGAGGCCGGAAAGGATTTCCACCTTCGCCCCGTCGTTGAAGCCGGCTTTCACCGCAGTCTTCTTGGCCTTGCCGTTGATGGCGAGGAAAACGGACGCGCCGGATTTTTCGGTGACGAGCGCTTCGGCGGGGACGAGCAGCGTGTCGGTATGTTTTTCGACGCCGACCTTGATGGTGGCATACATGCCGGGGCGCAGCGCGAGGTCGGGATTAGGCAGATCGGCCTCGACGAGCATGGTGCGCGTGATGTCGTCGAGCGCGTAGGCAAAGCGGGTGACCATCCCCTCGAAAACCTTTCCAGGCAGACCTTCCACGGTCACGCGCACGGGTTGGCCGGCGCGCACGAGGGGCGCTTCGAGTTCCGGCACGGCGACCTGCGCGCGGATGATGTTGAAATCCATGAGCGTTACGAGCGCGGCGCTCGCTGCGTTGCCGGTAGCGGCGGGAATGAAAGCGCCGGAGTCCACGTAACGCGCGGTCACGACGCCGGTGAACGGCGCGGTGAGCTTGCTGTAATTGAGGAGCGTCTCGGTGCGTTCTAGGTTGGCCTTGGCGACCTCCATCCGGCCGCGCGCTTCGTCGAGCGCCTGCGGGGTGATGAGTTCGGGCGCGGATTTCTGCGCGGCGCTCAGGCGGTTGAAATCCGTTTCCGCGGTGCGGACTTCGGCGCGGTATTTCACGGCTTCGGCGGCGAGTTCAGGCACTTCGATCTCGCCGAGCGACTGGCCGGCGGTCACGCGGTCGCCCTTGTCCACGGCGATGGATTTGAGATAGCCGGGCACTTTGGCGTAAAGCGTCGCTTGTTGGTTGGCTTTGAGCGCGCCGGGCAGCGAGACGAAGCGGTGGATATCGCCGCGCGTGGGCGTGGCAGTTTTGAACTCAAGCGGCTTCGGCGCATCGGCAGCCGGCGCGTCAATTGCAAATGCAAGCGCGAGAGCGAGGCTGGCTTTTTTGAAGAGGGCGGAACTTTTCATTTTTGAGGTTCGTTGGCTGTGTCAGGGTTTGGCAGCCGAGTAATGCGGGCTGGCGGGGTCATCGGGGTTGAGTGAGGCGGAGCGAACCCTGCGGCTGGCGAGCAGTGCGAACGCGCCCGGCAGCACAAAGAGCGTGGCGAACGTGGCGAACAGCAGACCGCCCACGACGGCACGGCCGAGCGGTGCGGTCTGGTCGCCACCGTCGCCGAAGCCGAGCGCAAGGGGGGTCATGCCGGCAATCATCGCGCAAGTGGTCATCAGAATCGGGCGCAACCGGCTACGCGCGCCTTCGATGGCGGCGGCGAGTGGTTCGCTGCCGGTGACGCAGGCTTTCTCGGCGAAGGTGACGAGCAGGATGGCGTTGGCCACGGCCACGCCGACAGACATGATTGCGCCCATCGCGGATTGGACGTTGAGCGTCGTGCCGGTGATCCAGAGCGTCAGCGCGATGCCCGCGAGCACGGCGGGCACGGTGGAGACGACGGCGAGCGCGAGGCGTACGGATTGGAAATTCGCCATGAGCAGCAGGAAGATGGCGGCGACGGCGAGGCTGAGCCCCGTGCGAAACCCGTCGGTGAGCTGCAGCAGCGGCACAACCTGACCCCGCAAGTCCACTTTGGTCTTGGCGTCGGGCGGAGCGCCCACGGCGGTGAGCGCGCGGTTCACGGCGCGGATGGCTGTGCCGAGATCCGCACCTTGGATGTTGGCGGTGACGCTGACGACGCGCGCCATGTTGTAGCGTTCGTATGTGCCGACGGCGGTGTCCTGCCTGATGTTGGCGACGTTACGGAGGAGGACGGTTTTGCCGTTGTCGGAATTGACGGGAACATTTTTTAAATCCTCGATGGACGTCGTGCGCGCTTCGGGAATCTGCACTTGCAGATTGTAGCTGATGCCGGAAGCGGCGTCGGCCCAGAAGTTCGCAACGGTGAAGCGGCTCGATGTGGTGGCAGCGACGAGCGACTTGGTGACGTCATCCACCTTCACGCCGAGCAGGCCGGCGCGCTCGCGGTTGATGTCCACGTTGACGGTGGGGAAATCGAGTGTTTGCGCAATCTGCACGTCGCGCAGGAACGGAATCTCGCGGAGCTTGGCGAGAATTTTTTCCGCGTGGCCTTTGCTGACGGCGATGTTCGGCCCGCTGACGGCAACTTCAATCGGCGTGGGCGAACCGAAGCTCATCACGCGCGTGACGATGTCCTGCGGCTCAAACGAGAGGCGCACGTCGGGCAATTCTTTCGCCAGCACGCCGCGCAGTTTTTCGCGAAAGGCGTCCACCTGAATGCCGCTGTCACGCTTGAGTTGCACGGCGAGCCAGCCTTCTTCCGGTCCACCGTTCCAGAGATGGACGAGGTTGACGGGGAAGCTGGAGTTGTGCACGCCGACCATGCCGATGGTGACATCCACCTTGTCTGCGCCGCCGGCTTCGCGGGCGATGGTGGCGAGAATCTTCTGCGCGATTTTCTCGGTGAGGCCGACCTGCGTGCCGCTCGGCGCGCGGAAGCGGAGCGCGAATTGGCCGGTGTCGGTCTTGGGGAAAATTTCCGTGCCGAGGCGTCCGCCGATGAACCAGATGGCAAGCGCGGCGATGGCTAGATATGCGGCAACGAGCGGCCAGCGCAACGTCAGCACGCGGCGCAGAAGACCGGCGTAGGAGTTCTGCATCTTGCCGATGAACGAGGCGTCGTGGACTTCGGTGGCGTGACCGCGTAGAAACCACACGCTCAAGATCGGCACGAGCGTGCTGGAGAGGATGAAGGACGCGATCATCGCGAAACCGACGGCGAGCGCGAGCGGCACGAACAGCGCCTTGGCCGCGCCGACCATGAAGAACGCGGGCACGAAAACGGCAAGGACGCAGAGCATCGCGAGCAAACGAGGCAAAGCGGTTTCCAGCGTGCCGTCGAGCGCGGCGCGGGCGGGCGAACGTCCGCGAGCGATGTGGGCGTGGATGTTTTCCACGGCGACGGTGGCTTCGTCCACGAGGATGCCGACGGCAAGTGCGAGACCGCCGAGCGTCATCAAGTGGATGTTCTGGCCGGACGCCCAGAGCGCGAACACCGCGGCAAGCAGCGCGAGCGGTATGTTGATGACAACGATGAAGGCGGTGCGCCAGTCGCGCAGAAAGAGCAGCACCATGAGGCCGGTGAGAATCGCGCCGAGGCCGCCTTCCTTGAGCAAATCGCTGATGGAGCGTTTGACGACGGGCGATTGATCGAATTCGTAGCTGACCTTGAGGCCGTCGGGCAGAAGTTTTTGAAATTCGGGAAGATTTTTCTTCACGAGGTCTACGACGGCAACGGTGGAGGCGTCGGCGCGTTTGGTGACGGGCAGATAGACGGTGCGGCGGCCGTTCGCGAGCGCGTAGGAGGTGGTGACATCGGCGGCGTCCTCGACGGTGGCGACGTCGCGTACGAAGACCGCGCCGTTGGCGGTTTTTTTCAGCGGGACGGTTTCGAGGTCTTTGATGTTGGTGACGATGGCGTTCATCGGGACGACTGGATATTTGTCGCCGAGATTCATGTTGCCGGACGGGCTGATGGTGTTGCCGTGCGCGAGCGCCTGCACGATGTCGTCGGGCGAAAGACCGTAGGCGCGCATGCGGTCGGGGTTGACGTTGACGACGATGCTGCGCGAGCTGCCGCCGAACGGCGGCGGCGCGGACACGCCGGGCAGCGTGGCGAACGAGGGGCGGACGCGGTTGAGCGCCTGATCCTGCATCTGGCCGAGCGTGATGTTCGGGTCGTCGGTGGAGAAAACGAGGTAGCCAACGGCGACGCTGCCGGCATCGAAGCGCATAATGAAGGGCGCGGGCGTGCCGGGCGGCATGAAGGCGCGGGAGCGGTTCACTTGGGCGACGGTTTCGGACATGGCCTGGCTCATGTCCGTGCCGGGATGGAACTGGAGCTTCATGATGGAAGCGCCCTGGATGGACTTGGACTCGACGTGTTCAATGCCGGCGATGTAGAGGAAATGGTATTCGTAGCGGTAGGTGAGATAGCCTTCCATCTGGGCCGGGTCCATGCCGCCGAAAGGTTGGGCGACGTAGATGGTGGGGATGCCGAGCGGCGGGAAGATGTCGCGCGTCATGCGCTGGAGCGAAACGGTCGCGCCGAGGCAGACGGCGATGACGAGCACGAGGACGGTCATCGGGCGGCGCAGGGCGGTGGCAACGAGATTCATGCGTGGGGGGAGACGTTATATCAGGGCGGTTTAGTTACAAGAACAGAGGCATTTCTACAATGTTCAGGGTGCGAGCTTGGGACATGGTTTCAGCACTAGAACCGGAATGGGGTGCGAACGGCTTGTAACGCAAATGTAACAATCCCGACCTTTGTTCGTAACGCGCCCGCATTGTAATGTCGGCGCAATCAATTTTGCAAACAACCAAAACCACACGATGAAAAACAAACTGAAGATTCTGGCACTCACGGCGGCGGCGTTCGCCACGCTCGGCACGACGGCGCACGCACAATCGGCGGACGCGCTCATTGACAAGCTGGTGGACAAGGGAATCCTGACGACGAAGGAAGCGCAGGATTTGCGCGACGAGGCGGACAAGAATTTCGCCACGGCCTTTGCTTCCAAGACCGGGATGGCCGATTGGGTGACGGCGTTGAAGTTCAACGGCGACCTGCGGCTGCGCTACGATGGCATCTACGGGGAAAACCCGGCTTATGTGGAGCGGCATCGGTTTCGCTACCGGCTGCGCTTCGGCTTCACAGTGGATTTGATGAACGATTTCGAAGTGGGCCTGAAACTGACTTCAAGCGAAGGCTCTGGCGGTGGCGATCCGATTTCCGGCAACACCACGTTCACCGGGAACGGCTCGAAGAAACTCATCTACATTGACCTCGCCTATGCCAAGTGGTCGCCGATTCACACGCCGGATTGGGCGGGGAGTTTCACCTTCGGCAAGATGGAGAACCCGTTTGTGTTTCCATCCACGATGATGTTCGACAAGGACTACACGCCGGAAGGCATCGCGGCGCAGTTGGCTTACAACATTAACGATGTGCATACGATGAGGTTGAATGCAGGAGCCTTCGCGCTTTACGAGGCCAGCGGCACCAGCAGTGACGCCTACTTCGGTGGTGCCCAGTTGCGTTGGGACGCCAAATGGAATGCCACATGGAGCAGCACGGCGGGCGCGGCGGCCTTCGGCCTCATGAGCGACCGTTCGCTTGCCTCCGCCAATGTTCCTGACGGCGGCCGCGGAAACACTCGCGCCACCATCAACGGCGTGGCCAACACCCTGCGCTATCAATACCGCCCCGTCTATTTTGACGGCGGCATCACCCACACGCTGGAGTCGTTTCCGATGTATCCTGGGGCGTTTCCAATCAGCTTGAGCGGCGACTTTGTGCATAACTCCG
Organism: Verrucomicrobiales bacterium; assembly: GCA_017853785.1. Taxonomy (GTDB): domain Bacteria; phylum Verrucomicrobiota; class Verrucomicrobiia; order Limisphaerales; family JAFMIX01; genus JAFMIX01. Next base: position 1,354 of record JAFMIX010000097.1, on the reverse strand, counting down.
GCGCTCCGCGCGATAATGAAGGCTATTCCATCGGGATGCAGTTTGGCAAAGCCGGCAAGAAGGGGACGTGGCAACTGGATTACCGGTGGGAGGCGTTGCAGGCTGACGCTTGGTATGAAGAGTTCGTGGAATCCGACTTCGGTTCGATTTCCGGCACCTCTTACGGCTCCGGAACGAACATCAAGGGGCATTGGCTCAAGTTCAGCTACTCGCCCTACGACTCGCTCACCTTGGGGTTGTCCTGCTTTATGACCAAGGCCATCAACAATCCCGTGAACTCCGGGGCGACGCGTATCATGGCGGATGCTGTCTGGAAATTCTAAACGTCACGCAAACGTAACTAACAAATTCCGAAAAAAACCGTCAAAATCTACGGAAGACATAATTATGAAAAACGTACTTAAACAATTCAGCATCGTCGCTCTTGCGACCGGCTTGGCCGCCTCGGCCGCCGCCGACCCCATCACCGTCAAAGGCTCGGACACCATGGTCATCCTTGCCCAGAAGTGGGCCGAGACCTACATGGGCGCAAACAAAGATGTGAAAATCCAAGTCACCGGCGGCGGCACGGGCACGGGCTTCGCCGCGCTGCAAAACCAGACCACTGATCTCTGCAACGCTTCCCGCAAGGCCAAGGCGGCGGAAATTGGCAATTGTGTGAAGGCTTTCAGTAAACGCCCCACCGAATACAAGGTCGCCCTCGACGGCCTCTCCGTCTACGTCAGCGCGGACAATGCCGTGAAGGAACTCTCCGTCGCGCAGGTGAGCGACATCTTCGCCGGCAAGATCAAGAACTGGAAGGATGTCGGCGGCGCGGATGCTCCCATTACCGTCTACAGCCGCGAGAACAGTTCCGGCACCTATGAGTTCTTCAAGGAGCACGTCCTCAAGGGCGCGGACTTTGCGGCCAAGGCCCAGACCATGCCGGGCACGGCGGCGGTGTTGCAGGCGGTCGCCAAGGACAAGCTCGGCATCGGCTACGGCGGCGCAGCCTACGGCGCGGGTGCGAAGCACCTCTCCATCAAGAAGGACGATGCCTCCCCCGCCATCGAGCCGACCGAGGAGAATGTCGTCTCCGGCAAATACCCCATCTGGCGGCACTTGTTCATCTACGTGAACCCCGCGCTGGACAAGGGCGACATCGCCAAATACCTGAATTGGATCCGCAGCGACGAGGGCCAGAAGGTCGTGAAGGACGTGGGCTATTTCCCGCTCCCGAAAAACCTGCGGGAATAATCAAAATGAATTGAGCCTCTGTTCCTCCAGAGTTCACTAACCGGGCGGGCGGGAATCGCGAAATGCGGTTCCCGCCTTGCTCACAATTGGAAAATGGCTACATTCGCCCGCAACATTC
>JAFMIX010000096.1 GCA_017853785.1 Verrucomicrobiales bacterium | reverse complement strand
CTCTTCATCCCCTCCTACTTCGAGCCGCTGCATCGGGAGTGGCTGATCGCTCCATGGAACGATTTGGCCTCCCGCCGGCTGAACTACTCCGACATAATCGTGAACGGGCTCGGCTTTGTGCCGTTCGGTTTCTGCTTTTTTCTCTCTCGTCAGTGGGGCTCGCGCCGGGAGAAATTGCGGCACTCGCTCCGCGTGATTTTCGCCGCCGCCGTCGTCAGCTGCGTGATTGAAATCATCCAAGCGTGGCTGCCGGGCCGCATCTCGTCGCTCACCGACCTGTTGACGAACACCCTTGGCGCAGCGTTCGGTGTGCTGCTGGTCTTGTGCTTCCACCACAAACTGCACGTTGCTGAAAGTTGACAGGTCTGGCATCGCCCACCATTCTTGCTTTCGACAATGCTCGAACAAACTGTCACCATCGTCTCCAACGAACGCGACACCGACCAATATTTCCGGCTGGTCGTCCGCGCGCCGCAAATCACGCCGCTGATCCAGCCCGGCCAATTCGCGCACGTCCGCATTCTCCCGCTCAAGGATGCGCTGCTGCGCCGGCCCTTCAGCATCTTCCAGGTCGCGGGCGACACGTTTTCCATCCTCTACAAGAACGTCGGCAAGGGCACGGAAGTCCTCTCCCGGATGCGGGCGGGCGAGGAATTGAGCGTCATCGCGCCGCTCGGCCACGGCTTCACCGTGCCGGCGGCGGGCGGGGAGACGCCCTTGCTCGTGGCGGGCGGTTACGGCATGGCCGCAATGTTCCTCCTCGCGCAACGTTCGCCGCAAACGGGCATCGTCTTCGTCGGCGGCCGGCGGCGCGTGGACATTTTGTGCGAGAAAGATTTTGCTGCCATTGGCTGGGAGGTTCGCGTGGCGACCGAGGATGGCAGCCACGGCGAGAAGGGGTTGGTCACGCAGCCATTGTTGGCGGAGCTGAAGCGGAGTGCAGTCGGGCGCAAGTTGTTCGCGTGCGGCCCGACGCCGATGCTCGAAGCTGTCGGCAAAATCGCGGAGGATATCGCTGTTGCCTGCGAACTTTCGATGGATGAGCACATGTGCTGCGGCGTCGGCACCTGCCTGACCTGCGTCATCAAAGTGAAAGCCGGCGACGGCTGGGAATATCAGCGGACCTGCACCGAAGGCCCCGTATTCGACTCGCGGTCAATTGCCTGGGAGGTGGCGAAATGAATTTATCCGTCAAAATCGGCAAGCTCACGATGCAGAACCCGGTGACGGTGGCTTCCGGCACGTTCGGTTACGGTGCGGAATATGCCCGCCTCATTGACTTGAACCAACTCGGCGCGGTCACGGTCAAGGGCATCCGCCTGAATCCGGTTCCGGGCAACCCGACGCCCCGCACGGCGGAAGTCACGAGCGGGATGCTCAACGCCATCGGCCTGCAAGGGCCGGGCGTGGACGGCTTCATCAAGAAGTATTGGCCGTTTCTGCGCGAACTGAAAGTTCCAACCATCATCAACATCTGGGGCACGACCGTGGAGGAATACGCCGAGGTTGCGCGCCGTTTTGACGCGCTCGGCGGCGTGGGGGCGCTGGAACTCAATGTCTCCTGCCCGAACATCAAAGAAGGCGGTGCGCAGTTTGGCACGGACCCGAAGCTGCTCGCTCAAGTGGTCGCCGCGTGCCGTGCGGCCACGACGTTGCCGCTCATCACGAAGATGAGTCCGAATGTGCCTAGCATCGCGCCCCTGGCCAAAGCTGCGGAGGACGCCGGCAGCGACGCGCTCGCGGTCACGAACAGTTTTCCCGCGATGGCAATCGACATCGAGACGCGCCGACCCAAACTCGCCAACCTCACCGGCGGCCTCACCGGACCGGCTATCAAGCCCATTGCCATCAAACTCGTCTGGGAGGCGGCGAAGGCGGTGAAGATTCCCATCATCGGCATGGGTGGCATCCAGAACGCGGCGGATGCCATCGAATTCATGATGGCGGGAGCGACGGCGGTGGCGGTTGGAACGGCGAATTTTTACGAGCCGCAGACGTCGTTGTTTATCATTGCCGGCATCCGTGATTACATGGCCCGAAAGCAGATTGTGGATGTGCGCGAGGTCACCAGCAGCGTGCGGGTTTGAACCGATTCCGTTCGTCCGACTGTAATAGCAAATGCTGAGACAGGAACGGCACTTGACTGCGGCAGGTCGGTGTGAGTGCTTATGGAGCGGGTGAAGGGAATCGAACCCTCGTCTCAGCCTTGGGAAGGCCACATTCTACCATTGAACCACACCCGCCGTTGTATCTTCGCGCCACCATAGTAATTACCTTCGCGTTGATGCCGAAATAACTAACAAGCTTACGCGCCGTTTGCAATCACTCACTTCCGCCCGCGAGGAACGGAGTCAGTCCGACGATGAGGGCCTCAGGCAGGCGCTTCGGTTTGTCCGCCAGCGAAGTGCAGGCATGAAAGGTTTCCGCTTCCAAAACCACTTCGCCGCGCTGGTTCAGGATGCGGTGAGCAAAATTTAGCCGCACCTTTTTCGCCGTCGTGACCCAAACTTGAATCGTGAGCACATCGTCGTAACGTGCCGGGGTCTTGAATTCCATCCGGCATTCGATCACCGGGAAGATTGCGTCCTGCTCCTGCAACTGCACCAGCGACACGCCCACGTATCGGCAGAATTCCCCGCGCGCCGCTTCCAGCAGGTCGAGATAGCGCGCGTGATAGATGTGGTTGCCGACCGTGCATTCCGCGTAAGTCACGCGGTGAGTGTGGGTGAAAATCTTTCCAGCCATACGGCCAGTCTAGGGGGCGGCGGCGGCGGTTCAAGGGTGGAATTCCATCCCGGCAAAAACAACTTGGTGAATCCGCAGCGGCGCGGTATTCCTATCCACGCATGACCGCATTGGAAACTCAATTATTACAGGCGCTGACGGAACTCGATGCCGTGGTGAAGACGATGGCCACAGCGCAGCCGAAGCCTGATTTGCTGCCGCTGTTTCGGAAGCTAGATGCGTTCGCGCTGGAACTGCCCCGCGAGACCGACCCGAACCTGCGCCACTACCTCAACAAAAAAAGCTACGAGAAGGCCCGGCTCTTTCTACTGGGGCGAGCGGATGAAATCAAGGTTGGCGGCTGCGGCAGCCGGTGATTGCCATGTTTCCTGACGACACCATCGCCGCCATCGCCACGCCGCTCGGCGAGGGCGGGCTGGCCGTCATCCGGCTCTCGGGTGCGAAGGCGCTCACTGTGGCCGACAAATGCTTTCAGCCCGCCGGCAAATCTTCCCTGAAGCCGTCCGCCGCACCAACGCACACGATCCACTACGGCAAAATCGTCCGCGACGGGCGCGACGTGGACGAAGTGCTTGTGGCCGTGATGCGCGCCCCGCGCACCTTCACGCGCGAGGACGTGGTGGAGCTCACCTGTCACGGCGGTTTGCTGCCGGCAAAACTGGTGTTGGACGCACTGCTGGCCGCCGGCGCGCGTGCCGCCGAGGCGGGGGAGTTTACCAAGCGCGCGTTCCTCAACGGCCGACTCGATCTCGCGCAAGCCGAAGCCGTCGCGGACTTGATCCACTCGCGCACGGAACTCGCCTTGCGCGCTGCCAACGAGCAACTGGCCGGCAAGCTCTCCCAGCGCATCAATCAGCTCCGCGATGACCTCATGCGCACGCTCGCGCACATAGAGGCTTACATTGATTTTCCCGAGGAGGACATCCCCGAGGAAACTTCCACGCAATTGCTCGCGCGGCTCGAGCGCGGCGTGGCGTTCATGGATGAACTGCTCCGCACCGCGAACGAGGGACAGCTTCTTCGCCGTGGCATCCGGGCGGCCATCGTGGGCCGGCCCAATGTGGGAAAATCCAGCCTGCTCAACCAACTGCTCGGCCACGACCGCGCCATCGTCTCGCCCATTGCGGGGACGACGCGCGATACGATTGAAGAAACGGCAAACATCCGCGGCTTGCCCGTGGTGTTCGTGGACACGGCGGGCTTGCGCGAATCTGAAGACGTGATCGAGCGCGAAGGCGTGCGGCGCAGTCGCGCGATGCTGGAGCGGGCGGAATTGATCTTGCACGTTCTCGATGCGAGCGAGCCGTTGACCGCCGCGGACGAAAGTTTGCTCGCGGAATTCGCCGGCAAAAAGCGTATTCTGGTTTTGAACAAGGTGGATTTGCCGCGGAAGCTGGCATTGGCGCTGACTCCCGCCGTCGAAGTCTGCTGCGGCAGCGGGCAGGGGATGGAAGCGCTCAAGGACGCCATCAAGGAACGCGTCTGGGCCGGCGAAATCCGCGCGGAGATGTTACAGGTGGCGATCAACTCGCGGCATCAGGACGCGCTCGCGCGAGCCCGGGCGGCGGCGCAGCGGAGCATTGACACTTTCCGGGCGGACGCGACGTTGGAATTGGTCGCGGTGGATCTGCGGATCGCCGCGAACGCTGTGGGTGAAGTGGTGGGCAAGACCACCACGGAAGATTTGCTGGACTCCATTTTTGGCCAATTCTGCATTGGCAAATGACGACTATTGCCCCGGCAGCGGCGGCAGCGGCGGGAGAATCACCGGAAGGTTGATGGTGTCGCCGGGTTTCAGCGCACTGAAATTCACGCCGGGATTCACCGCGATGATGTCGCTGACGCGCGTGGAATAGTTGCGCGCCAACAACCCGATGGTTTCGCCGGGTTGAATGACGTGCGGCCGGGTGGAGACGGTTGGCTGGGGCGGGGCGCTGGGTTCGGGCGGCAATTGACCGGTGGCTTGCGCCTCGGCTTGGAGTTGCGCGAGTTCGATTTTTTTCAGTTCGATCTGCCGTTGCAACGCGGTGAGGTTCGTGTTGGCGGCGATGAGAGCCTGCTGCAGGCTGACTTCCTGATTCACCGCGTAGAGGGCGGAGACGGCCTGGGCGGTGCCGCCGCCGGCGATGACGGCTTCCACGGCATCGCGGAAGGCGGGGTCGTGCAGGCGGGTATATTCGGCGTAACGCGCTGCGCCGAGGGCGTTCTTGATGGCTGCCTCGCGCTGTTGCGCGATGGCCTGGCGCTGGGCTTGCGTGGTGGGATCGTCGGCGTTGCCGAGGAGGCGAAGTTGCAGGTCGAAGGCGTCGGTGGCGCGGAAGAGGGCGCGGAATTCCTGCGGCGTGGTCTTGAAATATTTCAGCTGGGCGAGTTCGTTGTTCAAGTTGGCGGCGTTGGCGGAATAGCGGGAAAGCAGTTCGTCCAGTTGCGCGGGCGAGAGGATGCCGGCGAGTTCGAGGCGCACCTTCTGTTCCAGCGCGGCGGCGGCGCGGTCGTCGGGCACGGCTTGCTGCGACCAGCGTTGCAGGATGTCCAGCACCTGGGTGCGGACGGCGGCAGGCAATTCATCCAGCAGCGGATCGGTGAAGGTGACGCGACTGAAGGCGAACCCGGCGTTGCGCTCCGCCGCATCCCAATCTGCACCCAGCAATTGCGCGAGCAGCGTCTGCCGCTCGGCGTCGAGCGCCTGGAAATGTTCCGGCGACTGCTGTTCGGTCGCCTTGCGCTCGTTGTAGAGCTTGTTCACGTCGGCGAGGATGATGTCGCGGATGGTCTGCTCCGGGCAGCCGATGGCGCGGAGGTTCTGGATGTATTTCTCGTAATCCTCGGATTCGATCTCGCTCCAGGAAAAAAACTGCTTGCGGATGACGGGGACGAGCTTGGTCTGGCCGGGCAGGCGTTTGCTTTCTTGGGCGGCGGCGGCGGGCTTGGGGGCAGGCGTTTTTGGCATGAGCACCCAGGCTGCAGCCAGCGCCACATTCAAGCTGATGGAGGCAAAGAGAATTGTCTGTCCGCGCATGGAGCTATTAAGGCGCAAATTTCCGGCAACGCAAAGGATTTCTCGCGGTGCGCGGGGTGAATTTGCCGCTTGTGAGTTGGTTGAGTGGTTGAGAGAGGCTGACCTCGCATGACAAGCGTGAAATTTTCTCGCGCGGCTCGGCGTTTCGCGGTTTAATCTCCGCCGCATGAAACAAAAAGCCTACGCCGCCGCCGGCGTTGACATCGATCTCGGCAACAAAGTCAAAGCCACGCTCCCGCAATTGCTCGCCAGCACGCACCGCCGCGAAGTTCTCGGCAAGGTCGGCGGCTTCGGCGGCCTCTTCCAGCTCGACCTCAAGAAATATCGCGAGCCGATCCTCGTCAGCAGCGTGGACGGCGTGGGCACGAAGCTGAAGATCGCCTTCACGATGGACAAGCACGACACCATTGGCGCGGACCTCGTGAACCATTGCGTCAACGACATCGCGGTGCTCGGCGCGGAACCGCTTTTTTTTCTCGATTACCTCGGCACGGGCAAACTCGAACCGCACGTCTTCACCGAGATCATCAAAGGCTTTGCCCGCGCCTGCGCGGAAAACAACTGCACCCTCATCGGCGGTGAAACCGCGCAGATGCCCGGGTTCTATCAGGCCGGTGAATACGACGTGAGCGGCACAATTGTCGGGGTGGTGGAAAAATCCCGGATGCTCAACGGCCAGAAAACCATCAAGCGCGGCGACGTCGTCATCGGCATTGAATCCAGCGGCCTGCACACGAACGGCTATTCGCTCGGGCGCAAAATTTTCTTCGAGCAGCTTGGCTGCAAGCCGTCGAGCCGCGTGTCCGGCCTCAAAGGCACGGTCGGTCAGGAATTGCTGAAAGAACACATCAGCTACGGCCCGTTGGTCCAAGCGCTGCTGAAACGCTTCAATTCAAAATTCAAAATTCAAAATTCAAAATGCCCGGTCAAAGCTTTCGCGCACATCACCGGCGGCGGTTTTGTGGACAACATCCCGCGCGTGCTGCCGAAGACGCTCGACGTCGTCATCAAGAAAGGCTCGTGGGATATGCTGCCCATCTTCCGGATCATCGAACAGCAGAGCGGCGTGCCGGACGAGGAATTGTATCAAGTATTCAACATGGGCATCGGCATGGTCGCCATCGTCGCGGCGGAGAAGGCGGGCGCCGTGCTGAAATTCATCAAGGGACGGAAGCACAAAGCCTGGCTCATCGGTGAAGTGGTGCAGGGTAGGGGCGAGGCTCGGGTGGTTTGATGCCCGAACAACTTCCAGCGACGGCGGCCCGGCGGCCAGCGTGGAAGCGGGGGCTGAAATTCGCGCTGGGCCTGGGCGTCGCCGGCTTCGTGGGGTTGAACGGGTTGGCTTACCTGCACGCGCGGGCGATGACGCATTATGCTCCCGGTGGGGTGCGCACGCAGAGACCCGAGGCGCTGACACTGCTGCAAAAAATCAAGGTGTTGACCGTGGGAGTCCGGTTGCCCCGCCCGGCCAACGACAAAACGCCGGCAGATTTCGGCCTGCCTTCCGAGACGGTGACTTTCACCGGGGCGCACGGGTTGCGGCTGGAGGCGTGGTTGATCAAGCAACCGGCGAGTCGCGGGACGGTGTTATTGTTTCATGGTTACGGCAGCAGCAAAAGTGCGCTGCTACTCGCGGCACAGGATTTCACCCGGATGGGTTACGACGCTTTGCTGGTGGACCACTTTGGCAGCGGCGGCTCCGCCGGGAACACGACGAGCATCGGTTACCATGAGGCGGACGATGTGGCGGCGGCGTTCCGCTTCGTGCGCGAGCCGGGCCGGCCGGTGGTGCTTTATGGCGTGTCCATGGGCGCGGTGGCGATCCTGCGGGCGGTGGCCGCGCACGGCATCGCACCCGAGGCGGTGGTGCTGGAATGTCCGTTCGACCGGCTGTTGACGACGGCGCAGAATCGTTTTGCAGCGATGGGTTTGCCGGCTTTTCCTGCTGCGCCGTTGCTGGTTTTCTGGGGCGGAGTGCAGGGCGGTTTCGATGGGCTGGGTTTCATTCCGGCGGAATCGGCCCGGCAGGT
>JAFMIX010000095.1 GCA_017853785.1 Verrucomicrobiales bacterium | reverse complement strand
GCCGCGCCGTAGGCTTCCATCGCCCACACTTCCATTTCGCCGAAGCGCTGGCCGCCGTATTGCGCCTTGCCGCCCAGCGGCTGCTGGGTGACGAGCGAATAAGGCCCGACCGCGCGGGCGTGAATCTTGTCCGCGACCAAGTGGCCGAGCTTCATCATGTAGATGTAGCCGACGACAATCTCTTGGTCGAAGCGTTCGCCGGTACGGCCGTCAGTGAGGCGCACCTTGGCGTGCTCGGGCAAACCGGCTTCCTTGAGGTAGCCGCGGATGTCTTTTTCCTTCATGCCGTCGAACACCGGCGTGGCGAACTTCATGCCGAGCAGCTTCGCCGCCCAGCCCAAGTGCGTTTCCAAGACCTGGCCGACGTTCATGCGCGAGGGCACGCCCAGCGGGTTCAGAACGATGTCCACCGGAGTGCCGTCGTCGAGGAACGGCATGTCTTCTTCGGCCACGATGCGGGCGACGACGCCCTTGTTGCCGTGGCGGCCGGCCATCTTGTCACCGACCGAGAGCTTGCGCTTGGAGGCCACATAGACTTTGACGGATTTGACGATGCCAGTCTCGGCGGCGGCGCCGGATTCGGCGCGCTCCATTTCCTCGTCGTGCTGCATCTGCAGGTCGTCGAACTTCTTTTTGAAGCTGCCGATGATTTCATTGATCTTGTTGCGGATCGGCGACGGATCGATTTCGATGCGGTCGTAGACTTCCGCGAGCTTACGCAGGAGCGTCTTGGTGATCTTGCGGTTGGCCGGGATGATGACCTCGCCGGTCTCGCTGTTGACGACATCGAGCGGAATCTTTTCGCCGAGCAGGATGTTGCTCAACGCTTCCGTGAGCTGATCCTGAAGCTCGTTGAGCTTCTTCTTGTATTCTTCCTCAACCTGCTTGGCGTGCTTCTTCTCTTCCGAGCCGCGGGATTCCGCGTCACTTTCCTTCTTGGAGGAAACCTTCACGTCCATGACGATGCCGTAGGTTCCGGACGGAACCTTGAGCGAAGTGTCCTTCACGTCGGCAGCCTTTTCGCCGAAGATGGCGCGGAGCAACCGTTCTTCCGGCGCGAGTTCGGTCTCGGACTTGGGCGTGATCTTGCCGACGAGGATGTCGCCAGGTTTCACTTCTGCGCCGATGCGGACAACGCCGTCGGCACTGAGGTTCTTCAACGCTTCTTCGCCGAGGTTCGGGATGTCGCGGGTGATTTCTTCCGGCCCGAGCTTCGTGTCGCGCGCGGCCACTTCGAATTCATCGATGTGAATCGAGGTGAAAATGTCTTCCTTCGCGATGCGCCGGCTGATCAGGATGGCGTCCTCGAAGTTGTAACCGTTCCACGGCATGAACGCGCAGAGCACGTTGCGGCCGAGGGCGAGTTCGCCGCCCTGGGTGCAGGGGCCGTCCGCAATAGCCTGACCCTTTTTGACGTGGTCGCCCTTGGCCACCAGAATTTTCTGGTTGATGCAGGTCGCCGCGTTGGACCGCATGAACTTGCGGACTTCATAAACCCAGACGCCATTGGCGGGGTCATGCTTAATTTTCTTTTTCCCTTCGGGCAGCTTGCCGTTGTCGGTGATGATGATCTGGTCACCGGTGACGGACGCAACCTTGCCGGCTTCCTCGGCGACGAGGACGGCGCGGGAATCCCGCGCCACGCGCTCTTCGAGACCGGTCGCCACGAGGGGCGCTTCAGTGACGAGTAGCGGCACGGCTTGGCGTTGCATGTTCGAACCCATCAACGCGCGGTTCGCGTCGTCGTGTTCGAGGAACGGAATCAAACTCGCCGCGATGGACACGAGCTGTTTCGGAGAAACATCCATGTAATCCACGCGCGCCGGCTCGACGTCCACGAAGTCGGTCTTGGCTCGGCACAGCACGCGGTCGCCGGTGAAATGACCCTTGTCATCAATCGGCGCGTTGGCCTGGGCCACGATGTATTGTTCTTCGCGGTCGGCAGTCAGGTAATCGATGTGATTGGTCACACGACCGTTCTCGACCTTGCGATACGGCGTTTCGAGGAAGCCGAAATCGTTGATGCGGGCGAACGTCGCCATGGACGCAATCAAACCGATGTTCGGGCCTTCCGGCGTTTCCACCGGGCAGATACGGCCGTAGTGCGACGGATGCACGTCGCGGACTTCGAAGCCCGCGCGGTCGCGGGAGAGACCCCCCGGTCCGAGCGCCGACAAGCGGCGTTTGTGGGTCAATTCCGCGAGCGGGTTGATCTGATCCATGAACTGCGAGAGCTGGCTGCGGCCAAAGAAATCGCGGATCACGGCGGAAAGCGCCTTCGGGTTGATGAGCTTCTGCGGCATCATCTGCTCCATGCCCTGATCGAACAGGGTCATGCGCTCCTTGACGAGCCGCTCGGTGCGCGCCAAACCGACGCGGCACTGGTTGGCGAGCAATTCGCCCACGGTGCGGATGCGGCGGCTACCCAAGTGATCGATGTCGTCCAGCGAGCCTTCGCCCTTTTTCAGGCGCAGCAAATATTTCGTCGCGGCCACCAAGTCTTCCTTGGTGAGGATGCGCGAGTCGCCACCCTTGATGCCGAGCTTTTGATTAATCTTGTAACGGCCGACGCGACCCAAGTCGTAGCGCTTCGGATCGAAGAACAGACGTTTGATGAGTGCCCGGGCGTTCGCGGCGGTGGGCGGATCTCCAGGACGGAGGCGGCGGTAAATATCCTTTAACGCCTCTTCCTCGTTCTTGGTCGGGTCTTTCTTCATGCACTTGATGACGATGCCGTCATCAACGGTGGTGTCCACGACCTTGATCTTGGTGACGCCGAGTTCGGCGATCTGCTTGACGACCGCCTTGGAGAGCGGTTCAAAAGCGCGGGCCACGACGATGCCCTTTTCTTCGTCCGAGACGTCCTGAATGAGCACCTTGTTGGCGAGGTCTTCCAGTTTTTCGGCGGCTTTGACGGTCAGCTCTTCGATGTCGTAGAACAGCTTCAAAATATCGGCATCCGAGCCGGAGCCCAATGCGCGGAAGAACGTCGTCGTCAAAAATTTCCGGCGGCGTTTTTTACGGTCGAGATAGACATAGAGCAGATCGCTCGTGTCGAACTGCGCCTCATACCACGAACCGCGGTCGGGAATGATGCGGAAGCTATGGAGCAATTTGCCGTTCGGATGCTGCGCGGCCTCGAACGCGAGCCCGGGCGAGCGGTGCAACTGGCTGACGATGACGCGCTCGGCGCCATTGATGACGAACGTACCTTGCGGCGTCATGAGCGGGAGTTCGCCCATGAAAACTTTTTCCTCCTTCGTGCCCTTTTCTTCCTTGAGGGTGAAGGTGACGTAGAGCGGAGCGCCGTAAGTGAGCCCCTCACGCAGGCACTCGAGCCAGCTCATCTTGGGCTCGCCGATCTCGTAGGAGTGGAAATCCAGCTTGCACTTCCCGTCGTAGCTTTCGATGGGAAAAACTTCCTTGAAGACGGATTGGAGCCCCGCGAGTTCGCGTTTGGACTGGGGCACCTCGGCCTGCAGGAATTCATGATACGACTGCGTCTGCAGCTCGATCATATTCGGCGGGTCGATAATCTCTTTGATTTTACCGAAATTTTTCCGTTCAGTGACTCGCGATGGCATTTTGACCTTTTCTTCAGTGGCCGACGACGGCGCCGGCCGATTTTTCAACAAACCTGACAAACGACAGAAGGCAAGGACACTGCTCCCGCAGCGAACTTGCCACTTTCAGCCCGATTTCGTCCGGAGACGAAGGACTGACGAGTATCCGCACTAACAATCTGCAAAATTGATGTTCGGGCGGCGGTAGAACCGCCGCCCGGATTTGAAACTCCGCCTTACTTGACTTCGACCTTCGCGCCGGCTTCTTCGAGCTTCTTCTTGGCGGCGTCGGCGTCAGCCTTGTTTGCGCCTTCGAGCACGGGCTTCGGAGCGCCTTCAACGAGCGCCTTGGCTTCGGCGAGGCCGAGACCGGCCTTCACTTCGCGCACAGCCTTAATGGCGGCGATCTTCTTGTCCGCGGGAACGGAAACGAGAATCACGTCAAACGCGGTCTGCGCTTCGGCAGCCGGAGCCGCGCCACCTGCGGCGGCACCGCCAGCAGCGGCGACAGCGACAGGAGCGGCGGCAGTGACGCCCCACTTGGTTTCCAGTTCCTTCACGAGATCGGCGATCTCGATGACGGTTGCGTTGCTCAACTCTTCTACGATTTTTGCTTTATCCAGGGCCATACTGTTTTTCTTTCTTCGTCTCGTCGTCCGCCGGGCCCGGCGGATTTCGGTTCACTGCCCGCAAACCGACGATTTACGTTGTTGTTGGTTAGTATCCCCGACCACCTTCCAGGCGGCCGGGAAATGGTTATGCGCCTTTGGCGGCTTTTGCCGACAATACCCGGGCGAGCTGGCTCGCAGGGGTGTTGATGAGGGCGACAAGCTTGGTCGCCGGTGCTTGCAACGCTCCGAGGAGCTTGCCGCGCAGAACTTCGATGCTCGGCAGGTCCGCAAGCACGAGCACGTCCTTGTTTTCCAGGCGTTGGTTGTTCAGGAAGCCGAATTCGATTTTCGGCTTGGTGAATTCGGCGGCGAAGTTCTTGACCACCTTCGCGGCAGCGGAAATGTCCTTCTGCCCGGTAATGACGGCGATCTGGCCCGCCAGCGCTGCGCCGAGGTCGGCCACGCCGGCTTCCTTGGCCGCGATGCGGAAGATGGAGTTTTTGACGATGTGGACTTCCGCGCCGGCCTTCTTGAGGCGCTGGCGGAGTTCGGTCAGCGGCGCGACCTTCAAGCCCGTGTAGTTGACGACAATGAAGAAGGGCGAGGCGTTGAGCCGGCCGCGGTATTCCTTGGTGAGGATCTGTTTTTCAGCACGCATGGTTCGTAAATTGGTTAAGGGTTGATCACGCGGCGACGTTGAATTCCTTGAGATCCACGCGGACAGCGGGACTCATTGTGGCGGAAAGCGTGCAGCTCTGCACAAAGATGCCCTTGACACTGGAGGGCCGGGACTTCACCACGGCGTCGATGACGACGCGGGCGTTGTCTGCGATCTGCTCCGGGGTGAAGGAGATTTTGCCAACGGCGACATGAACGTTGCCGGTCTTGTCTACTTTGAACTCGACGCGACCCGCCTTGACTTCGCGCACCGCTTTCGCGGTATCGTCGGTCACGGTGCCGGTCTTGGGGTTCGGCATGAGGCCGCGCGGTCCGAGCACTTTACCAAGCTTGCGGACTTCGCTCATGGCTTCAGGCGTGGCGATGGCGACATCAAAGTCGTTCCAGCCGGAATTGCACTTGGCGATCATGTCGTCGAAGCCGACGAATTCCGCACCGGCCGCCTTGGCCGCATCCGCCGCCTGGCCGCTCTTGGCGAAGACGAGGACCTTGACGGTCTTGCCGCTGCCGTGCGGGAGGGGGACAGTGCCGCGAACGAGCTGGTCAGATTGTTTCGGATCCACACCGAGGCGGAACGCGAGGTCAATGGTCTCGTTGAATTTGGCTTTGGGGAACTTGGTCAGCACTTCCACGGCTGACTTGAGGGGATACGTCTTGTTTGCATCCACGAGTTCGAGGGCTTTTTTGTAGCGTTTGCTTGGCATTTACTTAGTGCGGTGCAAGCGAGCTTTTGGCTCTCCCGCGGTTGTGGTTTAACCGACGACTTCGATGCCCATGCTGCGGGCGGTGCCGGAGATCAACCGCACGGCGGCGTCTTCCGAGCCGGCGTTGATGTCCTTGGACTTCATCTTCACGATGTCCAAAATCTGTTTGCGCGTCACCTTGCCGACCTTGTCTTTGTTCGGCGTCTTGCTGCCAGCGGTGATGCCGGCGGCTTTCTTGAGCAGCACTGAGGCGGGCGGCGACTTGGTGATGAACGTGAACGACTTGTCCTGATATACCGTGATGACCACGGGGATGACGAGGCCGGCATCGTTCTTGGTGGCGGCGTTGAACTCCTTGCAGAAGCCCATGATGTTCACACCGTGTTGGCCGAGCGCCGGGCCGACGGGCGGCGCGGGGTTGGCCTGACCGGCAGCAATCTGCAACTTGATCTGTCCTGTGACTTTCTTTGCCATAAAATTTTAAGCTTTCTCTACTTGCCAGTATTCGAGTTCCACCGGCGTGTTTCGTCCGAATATGTTGACCGTAACTTTCAACTTACCGCGATCAGGTTCGATCTCCTCAATCACGCCGCTGAAGTTCAGGAACGGACCGTTGTTGATCTTGATGGTCTCACCGACCTCGAAATTGACCTTCGGTTTTTCACGCTCTTCCGAGGCGGAAATCTGCGCCTTGATGGCCTCGACTTCATCCTTGGGCGTCGGCACGGGCGGTTCACCGCCAACGAAGCCGATGACGCCGGGGGTTTCCTTGATGAAATACCACGGCTTCTCGATGACTTTCTTATTCTCATCCAGCAAGACCATGTCCAGAAAAACGTAGCCGGGCCAGAGCTTCCGATTGGAGACCGTTTTCTTCTGATTTCGAACCTCGACGACTTTTTCCATCGGTACGAGGACTTCGCGGATGTATTCGCCCATTTCCTCGGGCTTGATCCGCTTCTCGATGCTCTCCCTGACCTTTTGCTCCTGGCCGGACAGCGTATGAACGATGAACCACTGGCTTTGCATTTTATTAGTGCCTTAAATCTTGTCCAACCAGATGACGGCATTGACCATGATCCAATCCACCGCCATGGTAAATACACCCAGGAGAAGGATGGAAACCGCAACCAACACCGTGGAGCCTTTCAACTCATCCCTAGTGGGCCAAGTGCATTTGTTCAATTCTTCTCGGGTCGCGGCCACGTAATCGCGCAACCGGTTCAGATAGCCCCGCCACCACAAAAATGCGAACAAACCGCCAATCACGGCGATCCAGATCAAAGTTGACGTCCAGTTATTCATCTCAAATTTTTGCCTGCTTTTACCGGCAGGTTGGCGGAGAGGGAGGGATTCGAACCCCCGTTGAGCTTTCGCCCAAAGCGGTTTTCAAGACCGCCGCGATAGACCACTCTGCCACCTCTCCACTATCAGCAGACTGGCTTGCCGAGCCGAAGCCCGCCGCACCGATTACTTACCACACCTAGCCCAGCTTTCGCATCCCGCGAAGGCTGGCACGGCGGGAGGGACTTGAACCCCCAACCAACGGTTTTGGAGACCGCTACTCTGCCAATTGAGCTACCGCCGTAGCCTTCCAACCGAGCTGCTCGCCCGTTCTCGGACGAGACGAAAAATGGGAGGCAGGGCTTATCACCCCGCACTCCTCATTTTTTAAAACCAATCTTTACTTCAAGACTTCGGTGACGATGCCCGAACCGATGGTCCGCCCACCTTCGCGGATGGCGAACTTCAAGCCCTTGTCCATCGCGACCGACTTCTGCAATTCGATTTCCACCGCGACGTTGTCGCCAGGCATCACCATCTCGACGCCCGCAGGCAGCGTCAGCGTGCCCGTCACGTCTGAGGTGCGGAAATAGAACTGAGGACGGTAGTTGGTGAAGAACGGGGTGTGCCGACCACCTTCGTCTTTGGTCAAAACATACACTTCCGCCTTGAACTTGGTGTGCGGCGTGATTGAACCGGGCTTCGCGAGCACCATGCCGCGCTCCACTTCTTCCTTCTTCGTGCCGCGCAGCAGCACACCGACGTTTTCGCCGGCGCTCGCGCTATCCAGCAACTTGCGGAACATTTCAATATCGGTAGCCACCGTCTTGCGGGTGTCGCCCAAGCCGACGATTTCGACTTCGTCCATCTTTTTGAGAACCCCGCGCTCCACACGACCGGTGACGACCGTGCCGCGACCTTCGATGTTGAACACGTCCTCGATGCACATAAGGAAGGGCTTGT
>JAFMIX010000094.1 GCA_017853785.1 Verrucomicrobiales bacterium | reverse complement strand
CGTCCACGATGAGGCCGAAGTCGAGCGCGCCGAGGCTCATCAGGTTGCCGCTGATTTTTGAGCCGACCATGCCGGTGATGGTGAACAGCATGGAAAGCGGAATGACGAGCGCGGTGATGAGCGCGGCGCGCAGGTTGCCGAGCAGCAGAAACAGAATCACCACCACCAGCACCGCGCCTTCAAAGAGATTTTTTTTCACC
Organism: Verrucomicrobiales bacterium; assembly: GCA_017853785.1. Taxonomy (GTDB): domain Bacteria; phylum Verrucomicrobiota; class Verrucomicrobiia; order Limisphaerales; family JAFMIX01; genus JAFMIX01. The sequence continues at coordinate 7,631 of JAFMIX010000094.1, read as the reverse complement.
GTCTCAATGGTCGCGTTGACGAGATCAGTGCGGTTATAGACGGTCTTGGCGACCATTCCCTCCGGCAACGTCTTGTTGATCTCCGCCATTTTCGCGTGGACGCGTTCGGAAACGGTGCGGCTGTTTTCGCCGATGAGCATGAAGACCGTTCCCAGCACGGCTTCGCGGCCATCCTGCGTCGCCGCGCCGTTGCGCAGTTCTTTGCCGGGAAAAATATCCGCGACATCATCCATGTGAATGGGAATGCCATCGCGATTGCCGACCACGATCTTTTCAATGTCCGCAACGCCCGCGACCTGGCCGGGGCTGCGGATGAGGTATTGCTCGCCGTTCCGCTCGATGTAGCCCGCGCCGATGCTGGCGTTGTTGTCCGCCAGTGCCGTCATCAGGTCGCGAAAGGTCAGGCCGTAGGCGCGCAGTTGGTCGGGATGCGGCGTGACGTGATATTGCTTCACGAAGCCGCCGATGGAATTGACATCAATGACGCCGGGCACGGTGCGCAATTGCGGCTTGATGATCCAATCCTGCACGGTGCGCAGGTCGGTGGGCGTGATTTCCGTTCCGGCGGCATGACGTGCGCCCGGTTCGCCCTTGACGGCGAACATGTAGATTTCCCCGAGGCCGGTGGTGATCGGGCCGGGCGACGGCTCGACGCCGGGCGGCAACTTGCTTTTCACTTCCTGGATGCGTTCGTTGACGAGCTGGCGGGCGAAGTAAATGTCCGTGCCGTCCTTGAACACGACGGTCACTTGCGACAAGCCATAGCGCGAGAGGGAGCGCGTGTACTCGAGATGCGGCAGGCCGCCCAGCGCGGTTTCGATGGGAAACGTGACACGTTGCTCGGCTTCGAGGGGTGAATAGCCGGGCGCTTCGGTGTTGATCTGCACCTGAACATTCGTAATGTCCGGCACGGCATCAATCGTGAGCCGCTGATAATTAAAAATGCCCAGGACGGCGATGGCGAGCGTGGCGGTGAGAATGAGCCAGCGCTGGCGGATGGAAAAATGGATGACGCGTTCGAGCATAAACTTGTCAGCGGTCAGTGCTTCGCCTCTGGTTTGACTGAAACGATACGTTCGATCCACGCGAGAAACACCGCCGAAGCGACAAATGACAGATGGATCATCACTTGCCAGAACACGGCCTTTTCGCTGTGCTTTTCGATGTCAATGAACGTCTTTAGGAGGTGGATCGAGGAGATGCCGATGAGCGCGGTGGCCAGCTTCACCTTGAGCACGCCGGCATTCACATGGGACAGCCATTCGGGTTGGTCGGGGTGGCCTCTGAGGTTGAGCCGGGACACGAAGGTCTCGTAGCCGCCGATGATGACCATGATGAGGAGGTTGGCGATCATCACCACGTCAATCAGCCCCAGCACGCTCAACATGATGGCCGTTTCCGCCAGCGTGGGCGCGTCGTGAAGCAGATGCCACAGCTCGAGCATGAACCGGTAGACATAGATGCCTTGGGCGACGATGAGCCCGAGATACAGCGGTGCTTGCAGCCAGCGGCTCAAGAAAATGAAACTGCCGAGGGTTTTATTACGGGGATTTTCGGAAGGTAGATTGCTCATGATTTGTTTGCTTGAGGGTGTTTCGTTGGCAGGTAATTCTTCAATGATCGTGGCCCGCGCCAGACTTCAAGATGTCGGCCTTGATGATAAAACAATTTTCAGCGGCGTATTTCTGGCCAGCGGGCAGACCGGACAACACTTCCACCCATCCGCTGTCGCGCCGGCCCAGTTCCAAGATAGCGATCTCAAACATGGCGCCGTCGTGCATGAAGACCACGTCCCAATCGCGGAAGCTTTGTAGCGCGCCAGCTTTGACGGCCACCGGCACTTCCGCTTCCTCCACGATGATCTCGCCGGTGACGAACAACCCTGGCCGCCACGCGCCCGTGGGATTCGACAACTCGACGCGCGCCAGCATTGTTTGCGTATCTTCCGCGCCGAACGGCGAGATGTAACTCACCGCGCCAGTCGCGTTGGGCTGGCCTTCACCTGCAAAGAGGGTCGCCGCCGCGCCGACCTTGAGCTTGGCGAAATCTTTCCGGTGAACATTCAAATCCACCCAGACGGCGCCGAGGTCGGCCACGGTGTAAATTATCTCACCCTCCTTGACGAACTCGCCCAGCGTTATGTGCTTTTGAATGACCGTTCCCGCGATGGACGATTTCACCTCGTAGGACTGCAAGCTCTCGTTGCTCTCAACCACGGCGATGACTTCATCCTTTGCCACCGCATCACCGAGACGTTTGCGGACTTGTTTCACAACGCCCGGATAGCGGGGGATGACGTGGGTCATGTGGTCTTCGTTGGGCACGACGCGGCCATTGACCTTGAGCGCGGTTTTGATTTTGGCCGGGCCGGAGGTTTCGATGACGATGCCGGAATTCTTCACCGCCTCGGGCGTCATCGTCGTGCGGCCTTCATAGGAATCATACTCCCACTTGGCAGACTTGCCCTTGTATTCCGCCACGACCTTCACGTCGAACGAGTGCGGTTCGACAACCTCCATGTCGCCCAGCAAATACTCTTCGCGCTTGGCGAATCCTATTTTGTCCACGCGGCCGCCGAAGCGATGCAGTTCGATCGTCACCTTCGCGGCGCCGGGTTCAATCGGCTTGCCTTTCTCGTAAAGGAACACGCGAAACTCCGGCGGCACGCCGCGCTCGAAAATGGTCACTTCGGCGGCAAAATCGCCGGCGCTCAACAGCCGTCCGCCGTGCGGGCCTTTGACGGCTTCGGCAGCGGGCGCGGCGTTGCTGCCGTGGGCGTGCCCAGGCTCGGCGTGATCGCGACCGTGGGCGGCCTTGTTTTTAAGCGCCAGGAAGGTCAGTCCCGCGCCGAGGGCGAGGACGACGACTATCGAGATAATTTGTTTCTTGTTCATGGGAAGAATCAGGGTTGAGCGGGTTTGGTGGATTGTGTGGATTCCGGCGAGAGCGATTCGCCGAGCAGCTTTTCAATTTCAATGACGAACTGGTGATAGGAGACAGCGGCAGCAATGCGCTCGCGGCGGAGTTCGAGCAACGTGCGTTGCGCGTCGAGCAATTCGAGCTGGGAGAAGCGGGCGCGCTCGATGCCTTCGCGCGCCAACTGCAAAACCGATTCGGCGGCGGGCAGCATCTCGCGTTCGAGCGCGTCCAGTTCCGTCGCGGCGTGAAGCAGCTCCTGGGAGATGCCAAACAGGGCGGTGCGCAGGCGGAGTTCCGTGCCCGCGGCCTCGACCTCCGCCTGGTCACGCAACGCCTGGGCTTCAGCCCGAGTGCCTTGCTGGCGGTCGCTGAATGGTAGCGGCAGCGAGAACTGGAACACCATCCCCACGTCGTCCGGACCGGCGAACCGCCGCACGCCCGCGCCGACCGTGAGATCGGGGCGGCGGCGGGCGGCGGCGAGCTTGACTTCGGCAGCGCGCACGGATTTCTCGCCGGCCCAGCGCGCCAGTTCCGGGCTCCGGTTGATGCGGGCGGCCAGGTCGTCGAATGATGATCGCGCGGGCCGGAGAAACAAATCCGCCCGCACTTCAGTGAAGGTGGCGTTGGTCGCGCCCCAGAACGCGGCCAACTGGCGGCGGGCGGCGAGCAGCTCGTGTTCGACGTGTTCCTCGTTGATGCGGGCGCGCGAAAGCAGGATGCGGGCGCGATTTTCCTCGATGGCCGAGGCGCTGCCGGCGGCCACGCGGCGCTGAGCTAGCGCGAAAGTTTCCTCTGCCAGCCGGGTGGCCTCGCGGGCCAACGCGACCTGATGTTGACCGCCCGCGACATGGATGAACTGTTCGGCCACGGCGGCGAGCACTTCAACGCGGGCCAGTTCCGCTTCGCTGCGTTTCTGCGCTTGTTGCGCGGTGGCGACTTCGCCGCGGGCCGCGCGTTTGCCGCCGAGTTCAATGAGCTGGCTCAGTTGCAGGGTGGTCTGGGCCGCGCGGACGCCGCGGAATTCACCGCTGCCCAGCACGTCCTCGACATCCAGCGAAAGCACGGGATTAGGGCGCAGTTCCGCTTGGAGGCGGCGGGCGGCGGCCGCTTGCAGCTCATGGCCGTGCGCCCGTAGGGCGGGGTTGCGCGCGAGCGCGAGAGTGGCGGCGTCCCGCAGGGTAAGCCCGGCGGGCGGTGTGGCTGGTTCGGTCGCGGCCACGCCGAGGGTGGCGGTGCAGAAAATTAATCCGACCCGCGCCAGGCGGCCAAGTGAGGCAAATGATTTGGGCATAATTCGATAGGGACAGACGGATGGTGAAAATTTCGGGCAAACACCGTCACTGGACGGGTTGCGGGACGAGACGATCCGCACCTCTGCTATATGCGTGAGTGCGGAGGGGGATCAGCCTCAGATGAGGAGAATGATCGTGCGCAGACCATACCAGCCTGCGGATGGCGGCGATGGCCTTGGAAGGGCCGCCACTATTGCGGTTGAAGCTGGGAGCAGGAAAACGGAACTGATCGCTGCGCCCGACGTCAGGGACAGCGGAGTCGGGGCGGCGGTGATGGGGTTGCGTTGCCGGAGTTGATCGGGCGCGGCGTTCAGCTTGAAATGCAGGACATGGTCCGCGCCTTCATGGTCGGGCTTGGAATAAACCGCGGTTATCAGGCTCAAGGGGCTTTCATGCTGGAGATCGGCATCGTGGCAATGGGACAGCCGGAAATCGAAATGATTCCCGTTGGATTGGACGGCAATCTGGTGATCGTGGCCGTGGTTGATCGCCAGCAAAAACGCGGTGGCGAGGAACAGGGGTTGCAAATGGGCGAAGGCGGCTGAAGCCAGGGCAATCAATCCGGTGAACCGCCAGATGCTTCTGACTTGAGATTGCCCGAGGTGCAACATGAGCCCGGAGAGTTGTTGATTCCGTCCGGTGAGTCAAGTGTTTGGTTGTCTCCCGGCAGGGCTGCCAGTTAGACTTTGGCGGTTGCAAGCTGTCGCGCCAGATCACTATGCCGTGCTCGGGTTGGATCCCGATTGCACGCCCGCGCAGATTCGCGCCGCTTACCGCTACCTGGCCAAACAGCAGCATCCCGATGTGAATCCGGATTTGCCGGACGCGCTGGCCCGGATCCAGGCGCTCAACGCCGCCCATGAAGTCCTCAGCGACCCCGGCGCCCGCCGCGCTTACGACCACGCCCGCGCGGCCGGAGAAAAATCCGCCGCGCCCGCCCGCACCGCGAAACCCAAGCGCAACCTCGCGCAGGACGTTCCCTTGCAACTGAGAGAATTTCTGCGTGGCACGACGCTGGAGGTGCGCGTGAACGACCCCGGCAACCCGGCCGGGCCGGAGGTTTACCAGCTCGCTGTTCCCCCGGAAACCGCGCCGGGAACGCGCTTTCGGCTGCCGCGCGCGACGCCGTTCCCGGGCGGTGTGGTGGTGGTGCGGTTGCTGGCGCGGCCGGATTTCCGGTTCAAGGTGCGCGGTGCGGATCTGCGCTGCGACCTGCGCATCAGTCGCGCGCGAGCCACGCAGGGCGGTGGAGAATTCGTCGGCGGTGTGACGGGGGAGCGGTTGCGGGTGACGCTGCCGCGGCGCGTCGCGCGGGGTGAAATCATTCGTCTGCGGGGCGAAGGCTTGCCCAAGCCGCGGGGCGGGCGCGGTGATTTGCTGGTGCGTGTAGATTATCAGCCAGAGGTTAGGATCACGCGGTCCGCCCGGCGGTGAGGGGTGCGGCGGGCTATTTGAGTTTTTTCGCCGCCTGCGCCTGCAATGCTCCACGGCGCTTTTCCCAGTTCGCCCACGACGACTGCCAGGCGGCGCCGGTGAAGTTGGTTTTCGCGGCGGGCCAGATTTCACCGATGGCTTTCAGCTCGCGGCGGATGCCGTGGTGGTCGTTCCGGTCGCAATAGGCTTCCAGCAGGTTGAGCCGGTTCTCGGGATAATCCGGCGCGAGGACGACCGCGTGCTCGAAGTGTTTGCGTGCCTTGGCGTGGTTGCCGATACTCGCCGGCCAGCCGGGTGCTTGGAAGTAGAGCTGGCCCAGATTGCGATCTGGCCCGGCGTGTTCGAAGTGTTCGCCCAACGCGCGGGCAACCTTGAATTCATGCTCCATCTCGTCCACGAGCTTGAGCGCGGCGAGCAGCTTGGTGCGGGCGAGCTGACCGAAATTCATCGCCAGATAATAATGGCCTGCGGCGAGTCTCGGCTCCCGCGCCGTGAGCGCGCGCATCGCCGCGATGCCCTCGACCGCCAGCGTGGCGCGCTCGGTGTCATTGGTGGCGAACTCCGCCCGGTCGAAACAGGCGCGGCCGAATTGCCAGGCGGCTTCCGCGTTGGTCGCCTCGCGTTGGTAACGGCTGCGGGCGGCCACCAGAACGCTTTCGGCGTAAGCCACTCCGCCCTTGGCCGGATCCGCCTCCGCCTGTGCCCAAATCGGTCCGCCGCCGGCCAATAATGCGCCCGCCAGCAACCAGCCCCAGCCGCGTCGGCGGCCCGGGGAATTTGAGATTGCGCACATGCTGGCGCGTCTTATACTCGCTTTTGATTGAAATTAAACGGAAAACTTATCTGCGCCGGGCTGTTGCCCCTGCTGCTGGCGACCGCCGGCTGTAGTGGAATCCATGCCTCGCACAGCGTTTCCCCGGCGTCATTTCTCCTCCCGGGACTGCTGCGGGCTGACCCGCCCGCGCCCGCGCCGGATGCGTTCACGCCAGTCCTTCCGCCCGCCCAAGCGCTCGCCCAAGCCTAATAGATTTATGCGTTTCCCTCTCGCCCTGACCGCGAAAATCGCCGGTCATATCATCAAACACAAAGTTCGCAAGACGCCCAAGTTTGCGATGGTCCTGCAGCTCGAACCGCTGCATACCTGCAACCTTACTTGCACGGGCTGCGGGCGCATCCGCGAGTATTCCACCAACCTCAAGGACATGGTGCCGCTCGAGAAGTGCCTTGCGGTCGCCGCGGAATGTGATGCGCCCATGGTTTCCATCTGCGGCGGCGAACCGCTCATTTACCCGAAAATTGAGGAGCTCGTCGCCGGCCTCCGCGAGCAGGGCCGCGTCATCTACATCTGCACAAACGGCGTGTTCATGCGGAAGAAGATGCGCGACTACCTCGCCGCCATCTACACGCCCGAAGTCGAACTCAAACTCAAGCAGTTGCTTGATGGAAAACTCATTTCCGAAAAGGAAGCTGAAGCCATCCGCAAAGCCGACGGCGTTGCCAAGAGCAAAGTTGTCATCCGCCCGACCAAATGGATGTATTGGAATGTCCACGTGGACGGCCTGGAGTTCACCCACGACCTCATCGTCGAGCGCGAAGGCGTCTTCAAGGAATGCGTCGAAGCCATCAAAATGGCGAAGATTCTCGGCTATCAAGTCGCCACCAACACGACGGTCTACAAGGAGACGGACGTGCAGGAGTTGGAGGAGATGTTCAAATATCTCTCCTCGCTCGAAGTGGACGGTCACACGATTTCGCCCGGCTACGAATACGACGCCGCCAAGAAGGACATGGTCTCCCGGCTCGGCAAGCAGCCGGAGGATTTCTTCCTCACGCGCAAGATGACGCGGCAGAAGTTCGCCCGCATCCAGGAGTGGGGCGAGAAGTTCACCATCTTCGGCACGCCGGTCTATCAGGAATTCCTCGCGGGCAAGCGCGAACTCACCTGCACCGCGTGGGCCATCCCCACCTACAACGTCAAGGGCTGGA
>JAFMIX010000093.1 GCA_017853785.1 Verrucomicrobiales bacterium | reverse complement strand
TTGAACGCGCCGATGTTGCCGGTGCGCATCACGTGCGGCCCGGCGCAGAGGTCAATGAAATCGCCGTTCTTGAAATAAGAAATCGGCTCGCCTTCAGGAATCTGCTTGAGCAAATCCAGTTTGAATTTCGAGGCGTTGCCGGGGCGTTCGGACAAACCGCCGAGGCGACCGGTCGTGGCATCTGCAATGGCTTGGTCGCGCGTGACGACCAACTTCTCAAAAGTGTTGTTCGCTTTGATCTCCTTCTTCATCTCCGCCTCGATCTTCTCAAAGTCCTCGGGCGAGATGCGGTGCGAGCATTCGAGGTCGTAGTAAAAGCCGTTGTCCACGGGTGGGCCGTAGGCGAATTGCGCGTCCGGCCACAGGCGCAGGATGGCGGTGGCCATGACGTGGGCGCAGGAGTGGCGGATGCGCTCAAGCTCGGTCATCTTGGCGCGATCGTCCAAACTTTTGCGTTCAGGATTCGCCGTGGCGGGCGTTGGTTGTTGTTCAGCAGACATGGAATTAGTCTAGCCACAGAGGCACAGAGGGCACAGAGAAAAATGATTGTGGCGCAGTTGGTCAGCGTTCGCCGAGCTGCGGCGGCAGAATCCGGTGCGGTTTTAAGCGGGGCTGGCCGCGCCACCGGCAAGTTATGAAAATCCGACCGGAGCGACCGCAAGCAGGAAAACAGGTTGCGCGCTGCCAGATTATGAACTAACAACAGAAGGCATGAGAACGCGATGGAACTGGCCCATTCAGGCGGCGGTCGCAGTGTTGTTGGCGGGAGGATTGAGGTCGCCCGGCGCGGATTTCACCGTCACCTCGCCGGGGTTCTTCTACTCGATCAATGGCGTATCAACCAACCCGACGCTGACCTTGGTGCGGGGTCGGACCTACACGTTTGCGGTCAGCGCATCGGTCAACCATCCATTTGAAATCATGAGCCCGGGGCTGGCATCCGGCAACAACACTTCCTCCGGGACGATCACATACACCGTGGCGACGAATGCGCCGGCCACGAACAATCCCGGGTACCGGTGTTCGGTCCATGCTAGTATGGTTGGGCTGATCCTGACGGTGGATCCGCCGGTCGCCCCGGTAATCAGCATAACGGACCTCAAGGTGGGCACGAATGTGGTATTCCGATCGACCGGCAGTGCTGGCTGGGCGGTGCTGCCAGAGTATAACACCAATCTGACCACGACGAACTGGCTGGGGTTGACGGTGCAAACGAACCGGTTCACGAATGGGACAAACGAAACGATGTGCGTGAAGCCGTCCGGGGACAAGGTGTATATCAGGATCCGAACGCAACCCCAGTAGGGCGGAATGTGGAGGTGGCCGCGCCACCGCCGGGATGGCGGCGGTGTTAGTAGCGCCACCGCGGGACATCGGCGGTCGCTTGACGAATGACCTCACGGCGGAATACGTCACGCCGGAGACTCCGGGCATTGCGGGGTGGTTGCCGGAGCCGCGTGGAATCGTGTATGCGTCAGATATGCCGGTGTTTTTTCGATGTTCTACCACAACCCGCAGGCGGAGTGGCGTTGTGCGCTGGGCTTCAAGTCGGGCATCATGCCGGAGGAAGATTTTAACATCCTCCGGAAAATCCAATGGAACTGGCACGTGCCCAAAGCCTATGCGCCATGGGTGCGGAAGATGCGCCCGGAGGACCAGATGATTTGCCTGCAATCGGGGCAGCCGGGCATCGCGGGATTGGAATGGCATTGTGCCGCTACGGAAACGTGGATCGGGCGGTTGCCGCGCCAGGCCGAAATTCCCGGATCGGGGCGATAATGATTGTGTTTTGCGAATGAGCTTGCCTGCCACCCGCAATATTGCAGAATGATTTCCCGATGAACGGTGCGGTGCGCAAGCTGCCGGCGCCGAGCGTTGGCAAATGTGGAGAGGTGGCCGAGTGGCTGAAGGCGCTGGTTTGCTAAACCGGTATACCCCTTAAAAGGTATCGGGGGTTCGAATCCCCCCCTCTCCGCCACTTGGATGCCCAAGTCCGGGGCCGGAATCAGGGCCGACACCACCGCCGAAGCCGCATCACCATCCCGACCGCAAGCAACTGACCTCCGTGGAGATTATTTCCCAAAGCGCAGCAGAAACCGAATCGCTCGGGGCCGCTTGGGGCCGTGAGGCCCGGAGCGGCTGGGTCATCGGCTTGAGCGGCGATCTGGGTGCGGGTAAGACACAGCTTGTCAAAGGCCTCGCCTGCGGTCTTGGCATTCAGGCGCGCGTCCATTCGCCCACCTTTGCCCTCGTGAATGAATACCTGGATGGCCGGCTGCCGCTGTTTCATCTCGACCTGTATCGGCTGGAAACGCCGGAGCAAATCTACAGTGCGGGGCTGGAGGAATTCTTGCAACCGGATGGCGTGACCGTGGTGGAATGGGTGGAGCGTTGGTCGGAGACCATCGCCAGTCTGAAATCCCGTGGCTCCAGTTCCGGCATCCGTTATCGGGAGGCGCGGATTGAATCATTGACCCCAACTGTCCGGCGCATTGTTTATGAAGATTTTGGCGCTTGAATTCTCCTCGGCCCGCCGCAGCGTGGCTGTGCTGGATGGGGCGAAGGTCTTGGCCGAAAAGATCGAGCCGGCTGGAGTCGCCGTGCCGCCGTTGCGGCTTATCGGGGACGCTCTCGCCGCCGCCGGTATGAAGCCGCCAGACATCGGGGGCATTGCCGTCGGGTTGGGGCCAGGATCCTACAATGGCATCCGCGGCGCAATTGCGTTGGCGCAAGGCTGGCAATTGGGCGGTAACGTGAAAATAATCGGTGTGAGTAGCGCGGAATGCATCGCGGCACGCGCGCAGACTGAAAACATTTTTGGCCGGGTCAGCGTGGTGATTGACGCGCAGCGAAATGAATTTTATATCGCGACCCACGAAATTACTAAAAAATGCCAAAAAAGACTCTATGATTTAAAAATAATTACGTTAACGGAGCTAAAAAATGCAGCTGATTCGGGTGGCGTGATTGTCGGCCCGGAAGTGACGAAGTGGGTTGCTGCCGGTCGGGTGATTTATCCTGACGCTGCAACTTTGGGCCGGCTGGCGGCTGCGCACCCGGACTTTGTTGCCGGCGATGCGCTCGAACCGATTTACTTGCGGGCTACCAGCTTTGTGAAAGCTCCGCCAGCCAGAAGTCTGTGACCGATAAACAGTTTGGGCGGCAACTGACTTGGTGGCCCAACGACGCTCCGCCAGCGGGGGTTGTTTTAAGCTGTGACTGACTTTGTGAAAAAATTCACGCAATCACCTTGCCTCAATATTTTCCGGTGATTACCCTTTCCGCCTGAAGCCAATCCGCTTCGGCAAACATGCAAACCAACACCGAAATCGGTTATGACCGGAACATCGAGGGCGACGTGATCGTCACCCGGGTGGATGCGGCGCTGAACTGGTTCCGTAAGAACTCCATCTGGCCCATGCCTATGGGGCTGGCCTGCTGCGCCATCGAACTGATGGCCACCGGTGCGAGCCGGTATGACATTTCCCGGTTCGGCATGGAAGTCATGCGCTTTTCTCCGCGGCAGGCCGATTGCATGGTCGTGGCCGGCACAGTCACCTACAAGATGGCGCTGGCGGTCAAGCGCATCTACGACCAGATGGCCGAGCCGAAATGGGTCATCGCCATGGGCGCGTGCGCCTCCACCGGCGGGATGTATCGCAGTTATTCCGTCCTGCAAGGCGTAGATAACATCATCCCCGTGGATGTCTATGTGGCGGGCTGTCCGCCGCGGCCCGAGGCATTGTTGGACGCCCTGATGAAGCTGCAAAAAAAGGTCCAACGCGAGCCGCTGATGGCCAACTTGAAAAAAACCGCCGCCTGACCCCGAATGGACGCACTCGACCTCGCCAAAAAACTCCAGGCCCGCTTCGGGGATTTGCTCCCTGAACGCACGGAGTTTCGTGGTGAAACCACTTTGACCGTCGCCGACGCCGAACACATCGCGGAAATTTGCGCCTTCGCCAAGCAGAAACTCGGTTTTGACTACCTTGTAGATATTTCCAGCGTGGACAATTACGGCGAAGATCCCCGCTGGATGATTGTTTACGAGCTTTACGGCATCGGGCATCGGCACTATCTGCGGCTGAAGATGAGCGTCTGCGAGGAGAAGTCCGAGTTGCCAACCGTGACCGGCGTGTGGCGGACGGCGGATTGGCACGAGCGCGAGATTTACGACATGATGGGTGTCCGCTTTCGTGGCCATCCTGACTTGCGGCGCATCATCATGTGGGAAGGCTATCCTTACTTCCCGCTGCGCAAAGATTTCCCGCTCGGCGGCAAGCCGACTGAGCTACCGGACATTGCGTTCACCAAGACTGCGCCGATCGAAGGCGGGCCATTCGTGACCGCGCCGGGCAGCAAAGATGCAATCGAGCGCGAACCACGCGCCAAGACTTTTGAAGGCTGATTTTCATGGCTGAAGTTCAAGAAATCGAGATTCGCGATTCGGCCGCCACTGCGGCGGCGGCGCGGTCTTTTCCGCCTGCTGAAGATTTGCAGGACGTGCAGGGCGAGAAGATGATCCTGAACATGGGGCCGTCGCACCCATCCACGCACGGCGTGCTCCGCATCATTCTTGAACTCGACGGCGAAGTCATCACCAAGGCGACGCCCGACATCGGCTATCTGCACCGCGGCGATGAAAAGATCGCCGAGAACATGACTTACACCCAGTTCATCCCTTACACGGATCGGCTGGATTACCTTGCGCCGATGGCGAACAACGTCGCCTACGCGCTCGCGGTCGAAAAACTTCTCGGCATCCACGACAAGCTTCCGCCGCGCTGCCAATACCTGCGGGTCATTTGCGCCGAGCTGGCGCGGATTTCATCGCACCTGCTTGGGGTCGGCTGCTTCGCGATGGACGTGGGCGCCATGACCGTCTTCCTGATCACGTTCACCGAGCGCGAGAAGATTCACAACCTTTGCGAATCGCTCACTGGCGCGCGGTTCACGACGAGTTACACGCGTATCGGCGGCGTTTCGCGCGATACGCCGCCCGGTTGGTGCGATGCCGTCCGCAAGTTCCTCGGCGAAGTCATGGTCAACGTCGCCGAGGTCGAAACCTTGCTCACGCGCAACAAAATCTGGGTGGACCGCACGCGCGACGTGGGCGTTATCTCGAAGGAGACGGCGCTGGATTTTGGGCTCACCGGACCAAATCTGCGCGGCAGCGGCGTGGACTATGATCTCCGCAAAGCGCAGCCGTATCTCTGCTACAAGGATTTGCAATTCGACGTGCCGCTGGGTTCGGTTGGTGACTGCTACGACCGCTATCTCGTCCGCATGGAAGAAATGCGGCAGAGCGTGCGCATCATCCATCAGTGCCTCGACAAGCTTCCCGGCGGCTTCGACAACAAATCAAAAGAACCGGTGAATGTAGCTGATGGCAAAATCGTTTTGCCGCCAAAGAGCAAGGTGATGTCGAGCATGGAGGAATTGATCCATCAATTCATGCTCGTGACGCAGGGCGTGAATTGTCCGCCCTGAGAAATCTATTTCGGACATGAAAACCCGAAGGGTGAACTCGGTTTTTACATCAACAGCCGCGGCGGCGGCACGCCGTATCGGATGAAAATCCGCAGCCCCAGCTTCGTGAACCTGAGCATCCTGTCGCATCTGTTGCCTGGCCACATGATGAGCGACACGGTTTCAATCCTAGGTTCGTTTGACTTTGTGATGGGAGAATGCGACCGATGAGTTTCACCGTTCCAGCCAATTTGGAAGCCGAGATTGACGAGCTAATCACGCATTATCCCGTGAAGCGCAGCGCGTCGCTCATGCTGCTGCACGCGTTGCAGGAACATTTCGGCCACATCTCTCCCGAAGCCACGCAATGGGTCGCCAGGAAACTTGGCCTCCAGCCCATCAACGTCCACGAGCTCGTGACGTTCTATCCGATGTTCCGGCAATCAGCCCCCGGCAAATATCAGATCAAGGTCTGCCGCACGTTGAGTTGCGCCCTCGGCGGCTCGCACCAACTGCACGAACATTTTTGCACCAAGCTTGGCCTCGACCCCCACGCGCATGGCCTGCAAACAACGAAGGACGGCAAGTTCTCGGTTGAATTTGTCGAGTGCCTCGCCGGCTGCGGCATGGCGCCGGTGATGATGTGCAATGAAGATTTTCATGAAGGCGTCAGCACTGCGAAGGCTGATCAAATCCTGGGAGGTTGCAAATGAGATGGTTGCCCGACATGGATTTGAACCATGACAAACAGATTCAGAGTCTGTTGTGCTACCGTTACACCATCGGGCAAACCGAGGTATTGCACAGGCTAAATCATTCCCTCGCGGAGTCAAGAAACTGATATGCCGCAAGAGTTCAAATTGATCCTGAAGCACCTCGATAACCCGGGTTACACGCCGGACATCGAATGCTATTTGCGGCATGGCGGCTACGACGCGCTCAAGAAGGCGCTCGCGATGTCACCGCTGGATTTGGCGGATGGCAAGAAGAAGACGCCGCAAGAGCAGCTCCGCGACGAAGTCATGAAGTCCGGCCTGCGCGGGCGCGGCGGCGCGGGATTTTCGTGCGGCCTCAAGTGGAGCTTCGCGGACCGTCGCAGCGGCAAGCCCATCTACCTCATCTGCAACGCCGACGAATCCGAGCCCGGCACGTTCAAGGACCGCCAGATCATCCACAAAGATCCGCATCAGTTGATCGAGGGGATGATAATCTCTTGCTTCGCGAACGACGTGAAGCTCGCCTACATCTACATCCGCGGCGAAATGCCCAAGGGCGCGAAGCTTTTGAACACGGCGTTGAAGGAAGCCCGCGCGAAAGGGTTCCTCGGGAAAAACATTCTTGGCAGCGGCTACGATCTCGAGATTCACGTCCATCGTGGCGCGGGCGCTTACATTTGCGGCGAGGAGACCGGCCTCATTGAATCGCTCGAAGGCAAACGCCCTTATCCGCGTATCAAGCCGCCGTATTTCCCGGCGGTGCTCGGGCTTTACATGTGTCCGACCATCGTCAACAACGTCGAGACGCTCTGTAACGTGAAGCACATCGCCACGATGGGCGGCGCGGAATTCGCGAAGCTCGGCACCCCGAACAACACCGGCACGCGCATTGTGAGCCTGAGTGGTCAGGTGAAACGTCCCGGCTACTACGAGATCGAAGTCGGTAAAGCCACCATCGGCCAGCTCATCAACGATCCCGCGTTCGGCGGGGGGCTGCGCCCCGGGCGATCACTCAAAGCGGTCATCCCAGGTGGATCTTCCTCAAAAGTTTTGAAGGCGGGCGAGAAGTTCAAACTCAAACGCAAGGTCGAAGGCAAGGACGTCGAAGTAGAAACCGATATGCTCGACCTGCCGTATGATTTCGATTCGCTCCAGCAAGCCGGCACGATGAGCGGTTCGAGCGCGATCATCGTGATTGATGACAGCGTGGACATCGTCGGCGCACTGGCAAATCTCTCCGAATTTTACGCCCAGGAAAGCTGTGGCCAATGCACGCCCTGCCGCGAAGGTTCGCTTTGGATGAGCAAGACGCTCCATCGCCTCACGCATGGAGGCGGGCGCAAGCAGGACGCCGAATATCTGGCGAAAATCGCCGACAACATACCCGGTGGTAAGACCATTTGCGCATTCGGCGAAGCCTGCTCGTGGCCGGTGCAAAGTTTCGTGGCGAAGTTCAAAGATGAATTCGTCGCCAAAGGCGCCGCCGATGAAGAGCGGCGCGCGAAGGAAGCCGCCACTGGTAAAAAAGAATTGGCCGCCGCGCCACACTGATTTCGATGTCCGCCGCACCTACAACTGAAGTTAAGCCCGCGCCGCCCGCGATTGAAAAGATCAAGGTCAAGGTGGACGGGCGCGAGGTCGAAGTGCCGAAGCTCACGC
>JAFMIX010000092.1 GCA_017853785.1 Verrucomicrobiales bacterium | reverse complement strand
AGTTCTTCCGCGCCCTGCTCGCGCCTTAGCGGATTGCTCAGCGGTGAAAACCTACGGTCTAACTGCCGGCATCGGGATGGGAAAAACCACCGCCGCCAATTTTCTTTCTGCGCGCGGCCTTCCCGTGGTGGACACGGATGAACTCGCCCGCCAGTTCGTCCAGCCCGGCGAACCCGCGTTGGCGGAGATCCGGCAAGCTTTCGGCGGGGACATCGTTTCCGCCGCCGGGCAACTGCGCCGGGACGAACTCGCCCGCCGCGTCTTCGCCGACCCCGCCGCCCGGCAAAAGCTGGAAGCCATCCTGCACCCCCGCATTCGTGAACGTTGGCAAGCCCAGGTGGCCGCCTGGCGCACCGCCGGCCAGCCCGCCGCCATCGTGGTCATCCCGTTGCTCTTTGAGACTGGCGCCGAATCCAGCTTCGACTCCATCATCTGTGTCGCCTGTTCCGCCGCGACCCAGCGGGAGCGGCTGCGCGCCCGAGGATGGCCGGCCGAGGAAATCGCCCGGCGGCGGGCTGCCCAGTGGCCGGTGGAAAAGAAAATGGCGCTGTCCAGATACGTCATTTGGACCGAGGGTGAACCAGCCCAAGTGGCGGCGCAATTGTCGCGGGTCATCGTCTGAAACCACCCCGCTGATTTTATGAGCGCAATTTGACTCCCGGTCAGGCATGATTTCCCCGTCATGATTCTGACCAAGCCAGAACTCAACCGCCTCGCCGAAGTCAGGCATTCCACCCCGCACCAGTTGCTCGGGATGCACCCGCTGGGCGACGGCTCTGGGCTCGTCGCCCGCGCCATCGTTCCCGATGCCGAGAGCGTCGAGGTCCAGCCCGCGCGCGGCGAAAAAAATCCGACATTCAAACTCAAGCGGCTTGCCGGCACTGAGGTGTTCGAGGGCAGCACCACCGCCGCAAAACACATTTACGCCTACGATCTTGTCATCACCGACCGGCAGGGCCGCGTGCGCCGCACGCGCGATGCCTATTCCTTCCTGCCGACTCTGGGCGCCGCGGATCTGTATCTGTTCGGCAAGGGCGACGAGCGGCGTATCTACGAAAAACTCGGCGCGCAACTCCGCGTCATCGACGGCGTCTCCGGCGTCAGCTTCGCCGTCTGGGCGCCGAATGCCTGCCGCATCAGCGTCGTCGGCGACTTCAATAACTGGGATGGCCGCTGCCACATGATGCGGACGCTCGGCGGTTCGGGCGTGTGGGAGATTTTTGTGCCGGGGGTGGGCGTGGGGGCGCATTACAAGTTTGAACTGCGGGATGCCAACGGGCATATCAGCCTGAAGGCCGATCCCTACGGCTTCTTCTTTGAGGCTGCGCCGAAGAACGCCTGCATCGTCTGGAGTCACGGCCAGTTCCAGTGGACCGATGCCGCGTGGCTGGAGCAGCGTGCGAAGCGGGACGCTTTGCGCTCGCCGTTGAGCATCTATGAGGTTCACCTCGGTTCGTGGAAAAAGAAATCCGCCGCCAAATCCTTCAGCTACCGCGAACTCGCCGCGCCGCTCATCGCGCACGTCCGCGAACTTGGTTTCACGCACGTCGAATTCCTGCCGGTGGCGGAGCACGTTTATTATCCTTCGTGGGGTTATCAGGTGACGGGCTTTTACGCGCCGACCTGCCGCTACGGCACGCCGGACGATTTTCAGTTTCTCGTCAATGAACTCCACGCCGCCGGCATCGGGGTGATTCTCGACTGGGTGCCGGCGCATTTTCCGCGCGATGCCTGGGCGCTCGCCCGGTTCGACGGCACCGCCCTTTACGAGCACGAAGACCCACGCAAGGGCGCGCATCAGGACTGGGGCACGCTCATCTTCAACTTCGGCCGGCACGAGGTGGAGAATTTCCTGCTCGCCAATGCGTTGTTCTGGTGTGAGCGGTTTCACATCGACGGCCTCCGCGTGGACGCCGTCGCTTCGATGCTCTACCTCGATTACTCGCGCAAGGCCGGGGAGTGGATCCCCAACAAATTCGGCGGACGCGAAAATTTGGAGGCGATCGAGTTCCTGAAAAAATTCAACCACCTCACCCATACGCTGTATCCCGGCGTGATGACGCTTGCCGAAGAATCCACCGCCTGGCCGCTCGTCACCCGGCCGCCGGAGATTGGCGGTCTTGGGTTCTCGTTCAAGTGGAACATGGGCTGGATGCACGACACGCTCGGCTATTTCAAGCGCGAGCCCATCCACCGCAAGCATCACCAGAACGATCTTACCTTTGCGATGCTGTATCATCACAATGAGAATTTCGTGCTGCCGCTTTCGCACGATGAAGTGGTCCACGGCAAGGGTTCGTTGCTCCAGCGGATGCCGGGCGACGACTGGCAGAAGTTCGCCAACCTCCGCACGCTGCTCGGCTACCAATGGTTCTTCCCCGGCAAACAACTGCTTTTCATGGGCTGCGAATTCGGCCAGAGCGCCGAGTGGAATGCCGACGCGGGCCTTGACTGGCATTTGCTTCAAGCCGGGCCGTATCACGCCGGTTTGCAAAAGCTCGTCACCGACCTGAACCAGCTTTACCGCGACCAGCCCGCGTTCTGGCGCTCGGATTTCGACCCGCACGGGTTCGCTTGGATTGATTGCGCGGACACGGCCAACAGCGTCCTGTCCTTCCTCCGCCGCGACACGCAGGGTTCGGGCGAGGCGGTCGTCATCCTGAACCTCACGCCCGTGCCGCGGCACAATTACCGCATTGGTCTGCCGCGCGCGGGTGAGTGGCGCGAGGCGTTGAACAGCGACGCGAAAATTTACGGCGGCAGCGGCATGGGCAACCTCGGCCGCGTCACCGCCAGCGAGCAACCGCGCCACAGCCAGCCTTACTCGGCGAATTTCACCCTGCCGCCGTTGAGCATCCTGGTCTTCACGTCCGCTGCCGCGTGATTTCAAAGAAGATTGAAAAAACCCCGCCGCGAGGCAACACTGCGCGGCAACAACACCAATGAATCTGACCGAAGCCCAAAAACAAAAAGTCGCCGCCTGGATCAACGACGGCCTCAAGCTCGCCGAAATCCAGAAGCGGCTCGAATCCGAGTTCAGCCTGCGGCCCACTTACATGGAGGTCCGCTTCCTGATTGATGATTTGAAGCTGATGCCCAAGGATCCCGAACCGCCTGCAGCAACCGCTGCGCCCGCCGCCGCTGCGGCGGTAGCGCCGTTGCCGGCGGCCGTGCCGCCCGCTGCGGGGGCAGGGCGCGTCTCTGTGGAGGTGGACAAGATTCCGCGCCCCGGCGCGCTCGTCAACGGCAAGGTCACCTTCAGCGACGGCCAGACCGCCGTGTGGTATCTCGATGAGACAGGCCGCCTCGGCCTCGTGCCGGCAGTGACGGGCTACAAACCCGCCGCCGATGACGTGAAGGCTTTCCAGATGGAGCTACAAACGCAGCTTCAGAAAATGGGTTTCTGATTTTCACCCTGCGTTCTTCCGCGTGAACCTGCCCAACAAACTGACGCTCTCGCGCTTCGTGTTGACCGGCGCGTTTCTCGGCATCACGTTTTCGCGGATTCCGTGGCATCACACTATCGCGCTGGTGCTGTTCAGCGCGGCGAGCCTCACGGATTATTTTGATGGCCGCATCGCGCGCCGCGACAAGCTCGTCACCAACTTCGGCATCCTGATGGACCCGCTGGCGGACAAAATTTTGACGTGCTCGGCCTTCATCGCGTTCGTCGGGCTGGGTCTGATGCCTGCGTGGATGGCCGTTATCATCGTCGCGCGCGAACTCGCCATCACCGGGCTGCGGCTGCTCGCCGCTTCCAAGAACGTCGTGCTCGCCGCCGAGGGCTACGGCAAGCACAAGACCATCTTTCAGATCGTCGCCATCATCTCCATTCTCGTGCTTGCGAGCTATGGCGACTGGGGCGTGGTGGGGAAAACGGTTTTCGGCTTTCAGCTTTTCGGCGTGGGTGGGCCGTGGGTGGTGTGGTTCACAGAACTATCCAAGTGGCTCGCGGTCGGGTTGACCATGCTTTCCGGCAGTCTCTACCTGTGGCGCAACCGCCACCTCTACCTCGACGACCTGTGAAGGACAAACTCATCGTGTTCGTGGCGCAGGGGTTTGGCGCGGGGCGCATTCCTCGGGCACCGGGGACATTCGGGTCGGTGCTGGGACTGGGTTGGTTCGCGCTGCTGCTGCTGACGGGCAACATCTGGGCGTTCGCGGTGGGGACGATTCTCGGGCTGCTGGCTTCCGTGTGGTTTTGCGGCCGCGCAGAAAAAATCCTTGGGCAGACCGATCCCGGCTCGGTGGTGCTGGATGAAATCGCGGCGATGCCGGTGTGTTTTGGTCTGCTGGTCGTAACCCAGTTTTTATTGAATGGCAGTATTCCGGTGGCGGGGAAGTTTTTCACCGAGCGTTGGGACGCAGCGGTATTTATATTTATCGCGTTCCGGGTGTTTGATGTTTGGAAGCCCGGCTCAATCCGAAAAAGCCAAAACCTGCCCGGCGGGTGGGGAGTTACGGCGGATGATTTTCTCGCGGCGATCTACACCAATGCCGGCTTTGTCGCGTTGATGCTTTTCCGCAATGCAGTTTCTTAACGCTTCGGGCCCGTCCCCGGCAGCGGCAGCGTTTCCCCGCCGCTGTTTTGTCCCTGATAGACTCCGGGCTGAAGCCCGGCCAGCGGGTCGCTGGTCTGATAATGCCGCCAGCCGAAATAAATTCCCGCGCCGATGCCCACCACCACGACGCCGCCCGCAACGACGAGGCCGACCTTCCAGTTGATCTTCGAGAGCAGCAGCGTGAGCGTATCCACGAGGTTGTGAGGCTGGTCGGACAGCGGCGGCATCGCGGCAAACTTTTTCGTGTGGCTCAATTCGGCGTCGAGCTGCGCGAGGATTTGCGGCTCGTCGAGTTTCAGCAGGCGGGCGTAGCTGCGCACGAAACCCCGGATGTAAATCTGCGCGGCGAAGACGTTGTAGTTGCCCTCGTCGAGCGCCTCGATGTGGTCGGTACGGATCTTCGTGAAGTCGGCGACCTGATGGATCGTCAGCCCCTGGGCGAGGCGCGCCTGACGAAGTTGTTCCGCAACTGCTGACATGGCAGGCAATTTAGCCGGATTTGCGGGGTGGTGGCAACCACCGAAAATCAGCGCCGCGCCTCGGCCAGCGCCTCCAGCACGATTCCCGGCGTCAGCACGGCGGGCAATACCCGCGGCGGCTTGCTCGCGTCCGCCGGATAGACCAGCACCAGCGGCACGCCGGCGCGACCGAACCGCGCCAGCTCCGCGCCGATGTCCTCCGGGAAGTGTGTGTAATCGCCCAGCAACGCCTCCGCCTTCAGCTCGCGCAGCTTGGCCTGCACCGCCGGGATTTCGAGCGCGAGCGCCTTGTTCGCGCGGCAAGTCAGACACCAGCGGGCGGTGAAATCCACCAGCACTGGTCGGCCTTGCGCCCGCGCGGCGGTCACTGCGGCGGGACTCCACCGCTGCCAGTCAATCCCCTCCGCGTTCGTCTGGAGCGGTTCGCCGGGCATTTCCGCCCGCGCGGTGCGCCAGTGCAATTGCCCTTCCAGCGCGTAACCGTACCCGCCCAGCAACAGCACCACGACGGTCACGCGGGCAAAAGTCTTTCCGCCGCGTCCGCGCTGGATGAATTCGCCGAAGACCCAAGCCGCCAGCGCGAGCCCGATGAGGAACAGGCCCAGCCACCAGGTGCGCTCGCCATAAAATGACGACGCCACGTCGTAGAGCCACACCGCCGTGCCGAGCATCGGGAAGCCCATGATGATTTTGAATTTCTCCATCCACGCGCCGGGTTTCGGCAGGAATTTCAACCACGCCGGCTGCCACGTCAGCACCACATACGGCGCGGCCAATCCGGCGGCGATGGTGGCGAAGAACCCCACCACCACGCCGGGCGGTTGCGCAAAAGCGAAGCCCAACGCGGGCGCGAGGAATGGAGCGGTGCACGGCGTGGCCAGCACG
This sequence comes from Verrucomicrobiales bacterium, assembly GCA_017853785.1. GTDB lineage: Bacteria > Verrucomicrobiota > Verrucomicrobiia > Limisphaerales > JAFMIX01 > JAFMIX01. Next base: position 1,921 of record JAFMIX010000092.1, on the reverse strand, counting down.
GTGGCGAGCACGCCGTTGAAGAACGCGCCCGTCGCGCCGTGCTTGGAGGCGAGTTTGCCCGCGGCATCCATCGCGCCGCCGCCGAGCGTGACCTCAAACACGCCGAAAAGATTCAGCGCCACAAGCGTGACGAGTGCGGTGAGCGCGACGAGGAACGGCGGGTTGCTGAACTGCATGCCCCAGCTTGCGCGATGCCCCGTGCTTTGCACCGCGATGACCACTGCGGCGAGCGCGAGGAACGAGACCAGCACGCCGCCCGCGTAGATGAGGCCGAGCTTGCGGATGCGCGCCGGCGATTCGCTGGCTTGCGAGACGAAGCCGAGGATTTTTAACGCGATGACCGGCAGCACGCACGGCATGAGGTTCAAGATGAGGCCACCGACGAACGCGAACAGCAGCATCGTCCAAAGCGAGACCGGCGCGTCAGGCGCGGCGGAGGAAGCGGGCGAAAGTTGAGTTTGGGCTGGAGCGTTGGTGGCAGGCGCGCCGGGGAGAACGTGCGGCGGCTTCTGTTGCCACAGGGCGAGTGTCGCGGCGGCAGGAGACGGCTTGGTTTCGTTGCCGATGGTCAGCCTGGCGGTCACGGACTGGTCGCCGGGGACGCATTGTTCGAGGCACTCGATCCACGAGACGGCGGCGGTGAGTTCGAGCGGGCCGGGCGGGAGGTCGGCGGCAAGCTGAAGCGGCACGAGCAGGATGACTTCCTCATAGTAGGCGTAGGAGGTCAGGCCGTCGGCGACGGTTTTCTTGGCGGCGGGCCATTGGATTTTTCCGGCGGTAACGCCGGGAGGGAGTTGCCATTTGATTTCGGTGGCTTGGCCGGAATCCTCCGGGTCGGGCCCGTAGGTGTGCCAGCCGTCGGACATTTTCAACTGCACGCCGGCGAGCACGGTCTCGCCCGCGCGCGCGGACTCGGCGGCGAGGAGGAGTTGGGCTTGCGTGTGCGGCGCGGCGGCGGCGGAGCAGCCAAATGAGGTCAGCACCGCCAATAACAGGATGAGCGCACGGCATCGCATGGGGATATAGATGCCTGAAACGGGGAAAAGTTAGAAACTAATTCGCGAAGCCGCCGTCTGGGTGCGGATGGTGTTTGCCTGGCCTCGTTGACAATGCTTTGCAGCCTTTCCTTGAAGCACCACACCTTGACATCGCGGCGGGGTTCTTGAAAACTGCCGGTCCTTATGGCCGAACCAAAGACCAATGAACTGATGGAGAAAATCGTTTCGCTGTGCAAACGGCGCGGTTTCATCTTTCAATCCTCCGAAATTTACGGCGGCATCAACGGCTTCTGGGATTACGGCCCTCTCGGCGCGGAACTCAAGCGCAACGTCAAGGAGCTCTGGTGGAACGCCATGACCCGTCAGCGCGATGACGTGGCCGGGCTCGAAGCGACCATCATCATGGCGCCGGAAATCTGGAAGGCCAGCGGCCATGTCGCGACGTTCAGCGACCCGATGGTGGACTGCAAGACCTGCAAGGGTCGGTTTCGCGCGGATCAAACGGATGAAATTCCCTGCCCGCAGAAGCCCAGCAAGTGCGTCAACGAATGTCACGGCGAGAAGACCGCGCCGCGCGCGTTCAACCTGATGTTCCAGACCTACGTCGGCCCGGTGCAGGACGAGTCGGCCGTCGCGTATCTCCGCCCGGAAACCGCGCAGGCGATTTTCGCGCAGTTCAAAAACGTGCTCGAAACCTCGCGGCAGAAAGTTCCGTTCGGCATCGCGCAAGTCGGCAAGGCCTTCCGCAACGAAGTCACGCCGCGCAATTACACCTTCCGCTCGCGCGAGTTCGAGCAGATGGAGCTGGAGTTCTTCATCAAGCCCGATGAGGCGATTGAAGCCATTCACGGCTCGGTCACCACTGTGCCCACGACGGGGCATCCGGGCGAGCCGCAGCCGAATTGGGGCTGGCAGGCGTGGCA
>JAFMIX010000091.1 GCA_017853785.1 Verrucomicrobiales bacterium | reverse complement strand
GCGCACGCGCCTTCGCTGGAGACCATCGTCGCGCCGAGCGGATGTTCGGGCGTGCAGCGCTTGCCGAACGCGGGGCATTCGTGCGGCTTGATCTGGCCTTGCAGAACGAGGCCGCTCAGGCAATCGGCGGGTTCATCCACGCGCCGGTTGGTGACGCCGAATTTCAGTTCCGCATCATATGTGGCGTAGGCGGAATTCAAGCCGAGGCCGCTCGCGGGAATCTCGCCGACGCCACGCCACTTGCGCGGCACGACGTGGAAGACTTCACGGACGAGGTGTTGCGCGGGCTGGTTGCCTTGCTTGCGGACGGCGCGGGCATATTGGTTCTCAACTTCGGCGCGGCCGGATTCGAGCTGTTGCACGCACATCAGGATGCCTTGCAAAATGTCCAGCGGCTCAAAGCCGGTGACGACGATGGGCACGTGGTATTTCGCGGCGAGCGGCGGGTATTCCTCGTAGCCCATGATGGCGCAAACGTGGCCGGCGGCGAGGAAGCCTTGCACGCGGCAGTTCGGCGAGGACATCAACGCCTCGATGGCCGGCGGCACGAGCACGTGCGAGATGAGCATGGAGAAATTCTTCAGCCCTTTCTGCGCGGCTTGGAACACAGCCATCGCCGTGGCGGGTGCGGTGGTCTCGAAGCCGACGCCGAAGAAGACGACTTCCTTGGCGGGGTTCTGCTCGGCGAGCTTCACGGCGTCGAGCGGGGAATAGACGATGCGCACGTCGCCGCCACTGGCTTTGACGGAGAGCAGGTCGGTCGTGCTGCCGGGCACGCGGAGCATGTCGCCGAACGAAGTGAAGATGACGCCCGGGCGGTTAGCAATTTCCAGCGCCTGGTCAATCTTCTCCAGCGGCGTGACGCACACGGGGCAGCCGGGGCCGTGGATGAGCGTGACCTGTTTCGGCAGCAGTTCATCAATGCCGAATTTGATGATGGCGTGCGTCTGGCCGCCGCAGACTTCCATGAGGGTCCAAGGTTTGGTGGCGACGCGGTGGATTTCGGCGGCGAGTTGTTGGGCGAGCGCGCCGTCGCGGTATTCGTCGAGGTATTTCACGGCCCGGCCTCCTCAAGTTCACCGAGTTCCTTCATGCGTTTGAGGTATTCAAAAACTTTCTGCGCCTCGACCTCATCCACTTTGCTCAACGCCAAGCCGGCATGAACAATGACGTAATCGCCGATCGCCGCTTCGGGGATGTAGGCGAGGCTGACTTCCTTGGCGATGCCGCCGAAGTCCACCTTGCCGGTGCGGAACGTGGGTTCGTCACCGGCGACGCTGATGATTTTTCCGGGGATGGCGAGGCACATACGTCAAAGAGTTCCGGGTATCGAGTTTTGAGTTCCAAGTTCCAAGTTTCTCCGCGCGGCCATCACTTGGCCTAGGGCGATGCCGCCGTCGTTGGGCGGGACGCGTTGATGCCAGTAGGGGTGGAAGCCTTTCATCTGCAGCCGGCGTACGGTGGTTTCGGTGAGGTAACGGTTCTGGAAACAGCCGCCGCTCAAGGCCACGCGGACTTCGCCGATGCGGTTGGCCACGCCCACGGCGGAGTGGCGCAGGGCGTTGTGAAATCTGGCCGAAATGATTTCCACATCCACGCCGTGGCGCACATCGGCGAGAATGCCTGCAAGCAACACCGCCCAGTCGAGGACGATGGGCGACTGGTTTTTGCCGTCGCTGCCGTGTTCGCTCAGCAGCCGGTAATGTTCCTCCGTCTCCACGCCGTCGAGGGCGAACTCCAGATCCATCGCGGCCTGGCCTTCAAAGTCGAGCGTCTGCCGGATGCCGGTCAGCGAGGCGACCGCATCGAACAACCGCCCCATGCTGGTCGTGACGGGTGAATTCACACCGCGCGCGAGCATCGAGCGCAGCGCGGTCAACTCGGCGGTCGTGAAGGCGGCGATGGTCGGCAATTCCTTGTGCTCAAAAACTTCCTCTCCCATCAGCCCGTAGAGCAATCCGAGCGCGACGCGGCGCGGCTCCTTCACCGCCTTGTCGCCACCGGGCAGCGGGAACGGACGGAGGTGGGCGACGCGTTCGATCTTGTTTTCGGTGACGCGGAAAAATTCGCCGCCCCAGATGGTGCCGTCGAGTCCGTAGCCGGTGCCGTCCCACGCGACGCCGAGCACGGGCGGCGCGAGTTCGTTCTCCGCCATGCAGGAGAGCACATGCGCGATGTGGTGCTGGACGCCGAAAATTTTCTGGCCGCGGGTCGCCGTCTTTTCTTGCGCAAACTTCGTCGCGAGATAATCCGGATGCAAATCCGTTGCGACGATGGCGGGTTGGGCGTCGTAAAGTCGGGGCAGGTCGGCCACGGATTTGCGGAACGCACTATGCGCCTGCTCGGTTTCAAGGTCGCCGATGTGCTGGCTGATGAAAGCCTGGTTGCCGATGGAAAGTGCGACGGCGTTCTTGAGGTGCGCGCCGACGGCCAGAACGATCTCGGAGTGCGGAGTGCGGAGCGTGGAGTCGGTTTCAGCCGCGCCGGGCAGTTCATTCCGGATTCCGGATTCCGGATTCCGCATTTGCACCGGCAGCGGCGCATAGCCGCGGGCGCGGCGGAGCATCATCTCGCGACCGAGCATGACGCGCACTATCGAGTCGTCCACATGGCGCACGATGGGGCGGTTGTGGACAAGGAAGACGTCGGCGATCTCCCGAAGTCGTTCGTAGGCTTCGTCCTCATCGATGCAGATGGGTTCGTCGCTCAAGTTGCCGCTGGTGCAGACGATGGGGAATCCGAGTTCGGCGAGCAATAAGTGATGCAGCGGTGTGTAGGGTAGCATTACACCGAGGCAGGGATTGCCGGGCGCGATCGCGTTGGCGATCGGCGATTGTCGCTTGGCGATTTTACGCAGCAGCACGATCGGTGCTTCAGGCGAAAGCAGAAGGGTTTCTTCCAAGGGCGAGACAAGGCACGCGGCTTTGACTGCGGCGAGTGCGGGGAACATGACGGCAAATGGTTTTGCTTCGCGATGCTTGCGCTCACGGAGTCGCCGGATGGCGGGTTCGTCATGGGCCGCGACGATGAGGTGAAAGCCGCCGAGGCCCTTGACGGCGACGATCTGGCCCTGGCGGATGGCCTTGGCGGCGGCGAGTAGCGCTGCATGGCCGTTGCGCAGAGCCGGGTGGCAGGGCGGTGACGGTTTGGCGGCGCGGCCTTTGAGGCGGTCGGGGTTGCTTTGCCAGAGGGCCAGTTGGGGTCCGCAGACGGGGCAGGCGTTCGGCTGCGCGTGGAACCGGCGGTTGGAAGGGTCGTTATATTCGGCCTCACACGCGGGGCACATCGTGAATTGCTTCATCGAGGTGTTCGCGCGGTCGTAGGGCAGGGATTCGATGATGCTGAAGCGCGGGCCGCAATGCGTGCAGTTCGTGAAGGGGTAGCGGTAGCGGCGGTTGTGTGGGTCGAGGATTTCGCGCAGGCAATCGGGGCAGGTCGCGGCGTCGGGGAGGACGAGCGCGGCTTTTTCGCCGGCGGTCTCACTGGGGCGGATTTCGAAGCCGGTGTAGCCGACGGGGTCGAGGCGGGAAGATTCAAGGCTCTGGATGAAACCGCGCGGAGGCTGCTCGGGGTCGAGGCGGCGGAGGAAGATTTCGAGTGCGGCGCGCGGGCCTTCGACTTCGATGAAGACGCCTTGGGGGGAATTGTTGACCCAGCCGTTGAGGTGTAGTTCCGTGGCGAGGCGGTAGACAAAAGGACGGAAGCCCACTCCCTGGACCGCGCCGCGGATGGCGACTTTCATCCGGGTGCGCTGTCGGAGCGGAAGAGAACCGCCCGCCTTGCCGCCAGCAGGTCTGCTGGAACCGGACTCAGTCCCTGCCGTAGCCGGCGACTTGGCGAGCGTGGCTGTCGGATATGGCTCGCCCACAGAACGATTAAACTACATTAGCCTGTCTGCAACCAAACTTCTTTTGCTCAAGTTTGCGTAATTATTGGTTTATCCGGCGGAAAGATTGATTTTGGGGCGGACTGGCGGCAGTTTCATCGCGTCGGAATGAACTATGCACGAGGTCGCCATCATGCAGGAGGCGGTGCGGCTGGCGGCGGAAGCCGCCGGCGGACGGCGCGTGCGGACGTTGCGGTTGCGCATCGGCATTTTAAGCGGCGTCGTGCCGGAGGCGATCCGGTTCGCGTTCGATGTTGTCACGCGGGACACGCTTGCGGCGGGTGCGGCGTTGGAGATCGAATCCGTGCCGGCGGTCGCGTGGTGCGCGGCGTGCGCGGCGGAATTTCCGACGGCGGATTTTTTCAGCGAATGTCCGCGTTGCCGCACGGTGAACGGCGGGTTGCGGCGCGGCCGCGAAATGGAAATCGCCTCGGTGGAGCTTGAATGATATGTGCAGAGAATGCGGATGCGGACTGGGCGGTGGCGACGTGAAAATCGGCGGCCACGCGCCCGCCGGCCACGGCCATGAACATCACGGGCGTGACCGCAGGCATCATGGGCACGGCGAGACGGTGATCTTGAACCGGTCGCTGAAGGAGAAGAACGACCGGCTGGCGGAACGGAATCGCGGCTTCTTCCGCGCGAAGAAGTTGCTCGTGCTGAACGTGGTTTCCTCGCCGGGCTCAGGCAAGACGACGTTCATCCGCGAGACCGCCGCGCAGCTGGCCGGCAAATTGCGCGTCGGCGTGGTCGTCGGTGACCTCGCCACGGACAACGACGCCGCGCGCCTGCGCACCGCCGGTATCCCCGTGGTGCAGATCACCACCGGCACCGTCTGTCATCTGGACGCCGACATGGTCGCCAAAGCGGCGGCGCAACTGGATTTGGACCAGCTGGACGTATTGGTCATCGAAAATGTCGGCAATCTCGTGTGTCCGGCGGATTACGATCTGGGTGAGGACCTGCGCGTCGTGCTGCTCTCCACCACCGAAGGCGAGGACAAGCCGCTCAAGTATCCGCCGATGTTCCACTCGGCGCACGTGGCGGTCGTGACCAAGAGCGACATTGCGGCGGCGGTGGGTTTCAATCGCGACCTCGCGCTGGCGAACCTGAACCGCGGGAGCCATCACGCGGAAATCTTCGAGCTGTCCGCCAAGACCGGCGCGGGGATGAAGGTCTGGTTGGAATTCCTGGCGCAGCAGCAGGCGCAGGCCGCGAAGAAGTCACGGGCTTGAGCGCCTCGTGATCGGTTTTTCAACCGTTCACTTGATCTGCTGGATTTGCCGGGTAATTTCGAACGCGAGATCCAACGCCCGCTTGGCGGATTCGCCGCTGACCAGCGGGGTTTGCCGGGCTCGCACGCATTCGCCGAAATGTTCCAACTCCAGCTTGAGCGGCTCGTCCTTCGCGATGGGCACGGGCTCGCGCACGATGCGTTTGCCGCCGAACTCGCTCACGATGGCCGAGTCCTTGCCGATGCCGAGCTTCGCGGCCATGAGTTTCTTGAGGATGGAACTCTCCTCCTCGCCGTCGCGGGCGATGCGGTAGATGAAACCTTCCTGCGCGCGGTAATCGAGCGAGATGTAGCTGGTGTTCGTGCCGCCACTGAACACGCGGATCTTCCGCATCCGCTCCGGGCTGACGCGGCTGGCGGTGAGATTGGCCACGCAGCCGTTGGCGAAGCGCAGTCGCGCGTTGGCGATATCCTCGCTCGCACTCAACACCGGAATACCCACGGCGTCCACGCTCGTCACCGGCGACTGCACGAATGCCAGCACCACGTCGAGGTCGTGGATCATCAGGTCGAGCACCACGCCCACGTCGGTGGAGCGGGCGGGGTAGGGGGACAAGCGGTGCGTCTCGATGAAGCGCGGTTCCGTGGCGACGCTCTGGAGATATTTGAAAACGGGATTGAACCGCTCCACGTGGCCGACCTGCAGGACCAGATTCTTTTGCTGGGCGAGCTGCACCAACTCCGCTGCCTGCTCGGTCTTCTCGGTCATCGGCTTTTCCACGAAGACGTGCTTGCCCGCCGTGAGCAACTGCTTGGCGATGTCGTAGTGCGTGATGGTGGGGGTGACGATGTTGAGCGCGTCACTCGCGGCGGCGGCGGTGGCGATGGAGGCGAAAACCTTCACGCCGAGCTTGGCGGAAATCTTCTGCGCGGTGGCGATGTGGGCGTCGTAGATGCCGGTGAACTCCACCGCGCCCGCCGCCGCGAGTTCCGCGTAGAGCCGCGCGTGGTGTTGGCCGAGCGAACCGGTGCCGAGCACGGCGACTTTGACTTTGGTTGCCATGGGCGCAGTGTGCGTTCGCAACTTTCAACTTTCAACTTTCAACTTTCACCCGCTAGACTGCCGCCGTGCCAATTTTGAGCTACCTCCTGACTGCGCTGGGCGCGTATCTGCTCGGCTCGATTCCCACCGGCTACCTCGCCGCCAAGGCCAAGGGCATCGATATCCGCACGGTCGGCAGCGGCAACATCGGAGCGACCAACGCCATGCGCGTGCTTGGCAAACCCGTCGGTATCGGCGTGCTCCTGGTGGATGCGTTGAAAGGTTTTGCCGCTGTCATGTGGCTTCCGCTGTTCGTTTTAAATCAGTTCGCTTCCCCCGATTTTTGGACCACGCCGTTTGACTTGCACGGGCGGCAGAATCTCATTGCAACTTTCAGCGTCATTGCCGGCGTCGGCGCCGTGCTCGGCCACAACTACACCTGCTGGCTGAAATTCAAAGGCGGCAAAGGCATCGCCACCTCGGCGGGCGTGTTCCTCGCGCTCGCGCCGCTGGCGTTGGGCATCTGCGTGGTGGTCTTCGCGGTCGCGCTGCTGCTGACGCGCTATGTTTCCGTCGGTTCGATTGCCGCTGCGCTCGCGCTGCCGGTGGCGGTGTGGTTCACGCGCGATGACACATTGCTCCGCCTCGTCACCATCATTCTCGGCGCGCTGGCGATATACAAACACAAGACCAACATCCAACGCCTCATTGCCGGCACGGAAAACCGCATGGGCGCAAAAAAGGAATCCAAATGAAAATCACCGTTCTTGGCGCGGGCGCTTGGGGCACGGCGCTGGCACGCATCCTCGCCAACCGCAACCACGACGTCGTCATCTGGGACTTCTATCCCGAGGCCGTCGAAAGCATCAACCGCAAGCACGTCAACGAGCGTTACCTGCCGGGCATCGAGCTGCCGCCCAATCTGCGCGGCGAGGCTGATGCCGCGAAGGCGGTAGCGGGCGCGGAGCTGGTCGTCGTTGCTGCCGTGTCGAAGGCCTACCGCAATGTCAGCAAACCACTGCGCGACTTCACCGGCATCGTCGTGAGCGTGACCAAGGGCATCGAGTTTGAGACCGGCGCGACGATGACGGATATTCTGCGCGAGAATTCGCCGAACTCCCGCATCGTAGCCATGTCCGGCCCGACCCTCGCCACGGAAGTCGCGAAAGGCATCCCCACCGCCATCGTCGCCGCAAGCTCAGACGCCGAGGCGGCCAAACTAGTCCAGTCTCTTTTCCACGGCCCGGCGTTCCGTGTTTACACCAGCGGCGACATCCATGGCGTGGAACTTGGCGGCGCGCTCAAGAACGTCATCGCCATCGGCGCGGGTGTGTGCGACGGCCTTGGCTTCGGCGACAATTCCAAAGCGGCGCTGCTCACGCGCGCCGTTTCCGAGATGCGCCGGCTCGGTGTGGCGTGCGGCGCGCAGGCGGACACGTTCACCGGCTTGAGCGGCTTGGGCGACCTGATGGTGACGTGCTTCTCGCCGTTGAGCCGCAACCGCGGTTTCGGCGAGCGCATCGGCAAGGGCGAGAAGGCCGAGGCCATCGTCGCCAGCATGACCGCCGTGGCGGAAGGCTATCCCAACGCGAAGTCCGCGCGCGAACTCGCGCGCAAACACGGCGTCAGCACGCCGATCATCGACGAGGTTTACGCGATGCTCTACGAAGGCAAGGACGTGCGGAAAGCCGTGCAGGATTTGACCGGGCGCGAGTC
>JAFMIX010000090.1 GCA_017853785.1 Verrucomicrobiales bacterium | reverse complement strand
TGTGTATAGTCGGTGGCAACGCCGGGGTCAAGCGGGCGGCCATGATTTTGCGGCCAACTTCGGCGTGGCTTGCCGGGCCGGACTGTGGTTTATTTGCCCGCGTCATGGAATACGAAGCTGTCATCGGCCTGGAAACCCACGTCCAGCTCAAGACCAAATCAAAGATGTGGTGTGGCTGCGCGAACCAATACGGCGCCGAGCCCAACACCAACGTCTGCCCGGTCTGCCTCGGCATGCCCGGCGTCCTGCCCGTGCCGAACGAGGAGGCGCTCCGCAAGACCGTCCTCACCGGCCTCCTGCTGAATTGCGAGATTCCCCGCTTCGCCAAATTCGACCGGAAAAATTATTTCTACCCGGACGCGAGCAAAAACTATCAGCTCACCCAATACGACCAACCCAGCACCGCGAACGGCTTCGTGGAATTTGAATTCGCGGGCAAGGGTGCGGTGAGCGGCATGGCCCGCGTCCGGATCACCCGCGCGCACCTGGAGGAAGATGTGGGCAAGCTCACCCACTTCGAGCGCACCAGCGGGGTGGACTTCAACCGCGCCGGGGTGCCGCTGCTGGAAATCGTTTCCGAGCCGGACATCACCAGCGCGGACATGGCCTACGAATACCTCAATGCGCTGACGGAAATCCTGCACCAGGGCGGCATTTCCGATTGTGACATGGAAAAAGGCATGGTGCGCTGCGATGTGAACATCTCCGTCCGCCCCGTGGGCAGCCAGGAGCTCGGCGCCAAGATCGAGATCAAGAACATGAACAGTTTCTCCGGCGTGCGCCGCGCGGCGGAACATGAGATCGCCCGCCAGATTGCAGCGGTCCAGCGCGGGGAGAAGCTCATCCAATCCACGCGCCGCTGGGACGACGCGGCGGGCATCACCGAACAGATGCGGACCAAGGAGGACGCGCATGACTACCGCTATTTCCCCGAGCCGGACATGATGCCGCTCGCGCCCACCGACGCCTGGCTCGCCGCCGTGAAGGCACGCGTCATCGAATTACCGCTCGCGCGCAAACAGCGGTTCATGCGGGATTACGGCTTGCCCGCCAGCGATGCGGAGGTCTTCAAGCTCAATCCCGCGCTCGCCAGTTATTTTGAAGGCCTCGCCAAGCAGGCTAAAAGCCCGAAAGCCGTGGCCAACTGGGTCATCAACAACCTGCAAGCCAAGCTCGCGGAATTGAATGAAACCGAAAAGTCCGAACAAACCGCGCTGGGTCTGGAACCGGCGGACATGAAGCTCTCGGCACTTGCAGACTTGAAATTTCCGGCCGCGGCGCTGCTCGAACTCGTGCAACTTGTCGAGACCAAGACCATCAGCAGTTCCGCCGCACAGCAGGTCTTCGCGGAGATGTTTACCACCGGCAAATCGCCCGCCACCATCGTGCAGGAAAAAGGGTTGGCCCAGGTCAGCGACACCGCCGCCATCGAGAAATTCTGCGACGAAGCCATCGCCGCCAATCCCAATCCCGTGGCTGACTACAAGGCCGGCAAGCTCGCCGCGCTCAATTCCCTCAAGGGTCAGGTGATGAAGCTTTCCAAAGGCAAGGCCAACCCCGCGCTCGTGGGTGAGATTTTGGAGCGGAAGCTGAAAGGCTGAACCCGGACCCCGCCAGCAGCACAGCTCCCCGCCGCCGTGGTGCCGGCGGCAGTAAATTTGCAGCCGCGCCGCAATCGTTCGGGGCTCGCGCAAAAGCCGTTTTTTGGCAAGAGGCATGACCGGTCCAGCGAGATTGACAGCCGCTTTCCCGACGGCGGCAATTGATTTTCCGCATCAAAGAAAACTTTGTGCCGCCGCGCGGCAGCGGTTATTTTGGCGGCCATGTTTTCATCCGAGATCAAATCCGTCCATTTCGTCGGGATCGGCGGCACGGCCATGGCCAGCGCCGCCGCGGCGATGCTCGACAAAGGTTTCGCCGTCACCGGTTCGGACCAGAACGTCTACGAGCCGATGGCATCGTTCCTCGCCGGCAAGAAGATCGAGGTCTGCAACGGCTATTCCGAGCGGAATCTTTCGCACGAGCCCGACCTCGTCGTCATCGGCAACGCCATCTCGCGCGGCAACTCCGAGGCCGAGCTGGTGCTCGATCAAAAGATGCGTTACTGCTCGCTGCCGGAGCTGTTGAAGGAATTTTTCATCCGGGGCAAACGCTCGCTCGTGGTCGCCGGCACGCACGGCAAGACCACCACGACCTCGCTGCTGACGTGGGTGTTCGAGCACAACGGCCTGAACCCGAGCTATCTCATCGGCGGCATCCCGAACAATTTCGGGCAGGGCGCGCGGTTCACGGACAGCCGGTGGTTCATCATCGAAGGCGACGAATACGACACCGCGTTTTTCGACAAGCGCAGCAAGTTCGTCCATTACCAGCCCGAGGTGGCCATCATCAACAACCTCGAGTTCGACCACGCCGACATCTTCGACAACCTCGGCGCCATCCAGAAAAGTTTCAGCCATCTGATCCGGCTCGTGCCGCGCAACGGCCTGCTGCTCGGCAACGGCGACGAGCCAAACCTCAAGGAACTGCTCAACGTCACCCATTGCCCGGTGAAGCGCTTCGGCCTCGGCGATGAGAACGCCGTGCGCGCGTTCAACCTCCAGTTCGGCGCGACGGCGACGACGTTCGAGATTCCGAGCTTCAAGTTTCACCTGAACCTCGTCGGCGAACTCAACGTCCGCAACGCGCTCGGCGTCGTGGCGGCGGCGAAGCATTGCGGGCTGAAGAACCAGCAGATCCAGGACGCGTTCAACACCTTCAAGGGCATCAAGCGACGGATGGAGATCAAGGGCATCGCCGGCGGCGTGACGGTGGTGGACGACTTCGGACATCACCCCACGGCCATCCGCGAGACGCTCAAAGCGCTGCGCCTCCGTTACGCGAAGGAAAAAATCTGGGCCATCTTCGAGCCGCGCAGCAACACGACGCGCCGGAAAGTTTTCCAAAAAGAACTCGCCGATTCGTTCAGCGACGCGAACGCCGTGGTCGTCGCGCAGGTCGCGCGGCTGGAGCAGTTGCCCGCCGACGAGCGCCTGAATCCCGAACAGCTCATGCAAGACCTCAAGGCCGCAGGCAAGGACGCGGCGTATCTGCCGGACGCGAACGCCATCGTGGAACACCTCGCCAAGGGCGCGATGGGTGGCGATGTGGTGTGCGTGTTCAGCAACGGCGGCTTCGACGGCATCCACGGCAAGCTGCTCGCGCGGCTGGGCCGGCGGTAGATCGGAGCGCGGGCGGTCAGCGCTCCAGCCGGTAGATGTCCTGGGGCAGTTCGTTGGGGCTGCCGTATTGTGCCGCACCGGCGGGAGCAGGTTTCTCCAAGGCCGCAAGCTGCCGGGCGAGCTGCTGTTTCAGCCCGGCATACATGGCGTTGGTGACGGCGCCCAGATGCGTCCGCGCTTCCGCCAGCCGGCCGGCGTGCAGTTTCACGCGCACGAAATGCAACTGCACCCCCTCGCGTTCGATGTCGTCGCGGGCGAGCATGAAGGCGTTGGTCCAGGCCGCGAGAGCGGATTCCACGGGGAGCGGCTTGATGCCGTAGCAGGCTTGGGCGAGGTCGGAGGCGAAGGGAAAATTGTCCGGATCGAGCCGTAACGCGGTGCGGTAAAGGTCCAAGGCCTTGGCGATCGCCTCCGATTCGGTGAGCCGGAAATATTCCATGGCCTCCTTGCGGAACAGATACACCGCCGTGCCGAAATTATGATGGTAGATCGCCTGCTGCGGGTTCAACGCGATGGCGCGGGTGTAGCAGGCAAAGGCGTTTGTGACCGGGCCGGACTCGCCGTAGTAGTTGGCGAGGTTGTTCCAGACGGCGGGGTTCTGCGGGTCGAGCGTGCGGGCCTTTTCCCATTGGGCGACGGCGGCCTCCTCCTCGCGGAGGTCGTTCAGGAAACTGCCGTAGGCGATGCGGCTGCGGGCGTGGGCGGGATGGGCGGCGATGAAATTTTCGTAGGCCTGCCGCACGGGCTTGAGGCGTTCCTCGATGCGCCGGTTCAATTCCGCGTCCGGCACGCCGCCGCCGCTGGCGAGGAACGCCTGGTTGTCGCGGATCCACTTGTCCACCTCGGCCTGCGCGGCGTCATCGCTGGCGAGGAGTTTTTGATATTCAAATTCCACCGGGGCGGCGACGGGCGCGGCGCTCACCACCGGCGCGGCGGGCGGGTTCGTGGGAAATTCGGGTGTCTGGTTGGTGGCGGCGACGAACACGCCGAGCATTTGGGAGAGTAAACTCACGCGGAAAAATTAGCAGCCCGGGCAAGGGAGTCGAGGCGCAAGGAAACTTGGTGACTTATCGTTTCAGGCGATAAAACGCCGTCGTAGCGGGGCGCGGGATGATGGTGACGCGCAGGTTGCCGTCGTCGTAGGTTTCGCCGCCGAGGGCGAAGGCGTCCACGTCCGTCCAAGTGGCGGGGTTCAGGCTGGAAGTTTGTTGCAACCCGTAGCCGCTGGCGGCGGAGTTGTTTGCCCAAGTGAAGGTAAGGCCCGCGGCTACGATGTCGGTGCGCAGGGAGTAAGGCAGAAGGTTCAGCCGGATGGGCGGGTCATAGAGATAAATTGCTCCGCCGTAGGCGGCGGCGATGTATTTGCTGCCGTCCGGCGCGAGGGCGACGGCGCGCCAATCGGCGGCGGGCGCGGCGGTGGCGGCCCAATTGTCCCCAGAATCGGCGGAGGTGTAGACCCCGCCGGTGGTGGCGGCCACGAGGAAAGTGCCGGCTTCCGCAGGTTCGGCGCTGCCGAGGCCGCGCCAGGCCAGGTCCTGATCCGGCGTGAAAGATTCGCCGAGCACGGCATCGAAATCGAGGGCGGTGTAGAGGCGGCCACCAAGGATGCCGCCGGCGAGGAGTTGAACGGTGTTGAAGTTCGCAGCGAGGGCGAGGCAGCTCCAGTTGTTGAATCCTTCCACTTCGGAGCCCAAGCTCAATCCCCAGTTCGCGCCGGAGTCGGTGGAAAAGTAGATGCCATCACCGTAGGCCGTCGCGCCCACGGTGCCGCCGGGAAATGTCGCGGCGAGCGCGGTCCAATCCAGGGCGGGCGCGGTGGTTTTCTGCCAGGTCGTTCCGGAATTCGTGGAGGTGTAAATTCCATCGTAGCGTGCTGCTGCCGTTAATTTCCACAGGTTTTTCCTGCCGTCGTATCCGGCGACCATCGCGGTCCAGTTGGCGTTGGTTGCGCTGGTTTTATTCCACGAAACGCCGCGATTGGTGGAGGTGTAGATGCCGTCGCCTTGCGCCGCAGCGGCCATGAAATCGCCTGGGTTTTCGCCTGCGAAAGATATGACTACGGCCACCCAATTGCGGTCGAGCGCGGAGGTTTTCTGCCACGAGCCGCCGTAGTTGGTGGAGGTGTAGATGCCGCCGCCGAAATCCACCACGGCCATGAGGTCGCCCGCCGGAGTCATGGCGACGGAATGCCAGTTGGTCGCGGCGAGGATGGTGAAGCTCACCGTGCCGGTGGCATACAACGCGCCGTCGTAAGCGGTGAAGCTGAAGCTGTCCGCGCCGCGATAATTTGCCGTGGGGGTGTAAGCCACTTCGCCCGTATCGGGATCCAGCGGGGATAAGCTGCCGTGGGCGGGCGGAGTAAGGATGGCGAAAGTCAGTGGGGAATCATCCGCGATGCTGGCGGTCAAAACCAAATTGGTAGTGGCTTCTTCCAGCATCACGATGGTTTGATTGCTCGCCACCGGGGCAGGAATAACCGTGATGAACACCGTGCCCGTGGCATACAGACTGCCGTCAAACGCGCGGAACGTGAAGCTGTCGTCGCCGAAAAAATTGTTGGTCGGGGTATAGGTCAACGCGCCGGTGTTCGGGTTCAGGCCGCTCAAAGCTCCAAACGCCGGTGCGGTTACGATTGCATACGTCAGGTTAGTGGTATCAATGTCGGTTGCGATCAAAACCAAGTTGGTGCTGGAATCCTCATCGAGCGTAATCTCTAGGTTTTTCGCCTCCGGCGCGTCATTCACCGCCGTCACCGTGATGCTCACCCTGCCCGTGGCGTAAAGTTCGCCGTCCCAGACGGTGAAGGTGAAGCTGTCCGGGCCGTTGTAGTTTTCATCAGGGGTATAGGTTGCCACGCCGTTGACATCGGGATCGGACACCACTCCGTTTGTCGGGGGGGTGGCGAGGTCGTAAATCAGGGAGTCGCCATCCACATCGGTGGCTGGCAAAGTAATGTCCACCTCGGTGTCTTCCAGCACGTTGGTGGTCTGGTTGTAAGCCACCGGGGCGTCGTTCACCGCCTCAATGGTGAGACTCACTGTGCCGGTAGTGTAGAGGTAGCCGTCAAACGCGCGGAACGTGAAGCTGTCGTCGCCGAAAAAATTGTTGGTCGGGGTATAGGTCAACGCGCCGGTGTTCGGGTTCAGGCCGCTCAAAGCTCCAAACGCCGGTGCGGTTACGATTGCATACGTCAGGTTAGTGGTATCAATGTCGGTTGCGATCAAAACCAAGTTGGTGCTGGAATCCTCATCGAGCGTAATCTCTAGGTTTTTCGCCTCCGGCGCGTCATTCACCGCCGTCACCGTGATGCTCACCCTGCCCGTGGCGTAAAGTTCGCCGTCCCAGACGGTGAAGGTGAAGCTGTCCGGGCCGTTGTAGTTTTCATCAGGGGTATAGGTTGCCACGCCGTTGACATCGGGATCGGACACCACTCCGTTTGTCGGGGGGGTGGCGAGGTCGTAAATCAGGGAGTCGCCATCCACATCGGTGGCTGGCAAAGTAATGTCCACCTCGGTGTCTTCCAGCACGTTGGTGGTCTGGTTGTAAGCCACCGGGGCGTCGTTCACCGCCTCAATGGTGAGACTCACTGTGCCGGTAGTGTAGAGGTAGCCGTCAAACGCGCGAAATGTGAAGCTGTCCTCACCATTGAAATTGGTGAAAGGCGTATATGTGACCGCACCATTGGTGGAATTCAAGCTGCCCAATCCGCCGTTCGTCGGCCCGGTCAGAATCGCGTAGGTGTAGTTTGCGCTGTCCAATGCTCCGGGGGTCAACACCAGGGGTTTTGGGATGTCTTCGGTGGCGGTTTCCTCCTGCAAGAAGGCGGGCTGCCAGACGGCACTATAAATGCCACCGCCATGCACGGCGCCGAAGAATTTCGAGCCGGACTGCGGCATGGCTACGGCATACCAGTTTGTTGCGGGCGCATCGGTCAATTCCCAATCCTCACCATAGTTGGTCGAGGCATACATGTGGCCGCCTGCCACACCGGCCAGCAGGATGCGTCCGGTCGATGAGGAGGCGACTGAAAACCAGTTGGTATCGGGGGCGCCGGTCTGCAGCCAATTTCCGCCGCCGTTGGTTGAAGTGTAGATACCATCGCCGTAGATAGAGGCCACTAATCTTTTACCATCACGGCTGCTGGCTGCGGAACTCCAATATGCGTCGGGCGCGCTGGTTCGCATCCAAGTCCCACCGCCGTTGGTTGAGGTATAAATGCCACCGCCGTAAAGTGCCGCCATCAATCGGCTGCCGTCAGATGATGAAACAATCTTGATCCAATAGCGCCCGCCAGCCCCATAGTTGTTCCAACTCGCGCCAGAATTGGTGGAGGTGAAAATGTCGCCAGCGTTGGCCACAGCGGCCAGCTTCACTCCGTTATCTGATGAGGCAATGGAAGCCCAGTAAGCCGTTGGCGCTCCGGTCAGCATCCAGTGGCTTCCGGAGTTGGTAGAGACGTAGATTCGTTCCCCATAAGCCGCCGCAAACAATTTAGTGCCATTGGCGGAGGCGGCGGTGTCCAGCCAGCTTTTGTTTGGCGCGCTGGTTTGCTGCCACGACAACCCGAAGTTGGTGGAAGTGTAAATCCCCCCCCCGTTTACGGCGGCGACCAGCGGTCCGTTAGTCGCCGGCACGGTCAGCGAATACCAGTTCGCCTTGGTGGGCGCATTGGCGAGCGTCCAAGCCGACTGCGCCTGCGCCGACGAAAGCC
>JAFMIX010000089.1 GCA_017853785.1 Verrucomicrobiales bacterium | reverse complement strand
CATGAACGTCGAAAATCCTGAAATCAGCCTCGTCATCCCCTGTTACAATGAGGAAGGCAACCTGCGCGAGCTCGTTAAAGCCATCCGCGAGTCCGTTGACCCGCTGAAAATCTCCTACGAGGTCGTCATCACCGACGATTGCAGCAAGGACAAGTCGTGGGAAATCCTCAAGCAGCTGGCGGCGGAAGACCCGCGCATCCGCGTGCAGAAGTTCGCGTTCAACTGCGGCGAGAGCGCGGCGAGCTTCGCGGGACTCAAGGCGGCGCACGGCAAATATCTTTTCACGCTCGACGCCGACTTGCAGAACGACCCGAAGGACATCCCCAAATTTCTGGAGGCCATCAAGAATTTCGACTGCGTCTGCGGCACACGCGTGAAAGTGCGTGGCGAGGGCGACCATTTCATCCGCGTGGCGTCGTCACGCATCGCGAATGCGGTGCGGAACAAGTTGAGCGGCGAGCAGATTTCCGACGCGGGCTGCACCTACCGCGCGTTCCAGCGCGAGTGCATCGAGAACCTGAAATTCTTCAAGGGCATGCACCGCTTCCTGCCCACGCTGTTCAAGATCGAAGGTCACACGGTCACGGAAATTGAAGTGAGCAACAACCCGCGCTTCGCCGGGCAGAGCAACTATGGCGTGTGGAACCGGCTCTTCGCGTCGTTCTACGATCTGCTCGCGGTGCGCTGGATGAAGCGGCGGATGTTCAAATACAAGGTCGCGGAGCGCATCAACTGACGCGTGTCATTTCCGGCCGAAGACGCTGTCCAGCAGGACGGCTTTGATTTTCCACAGCAGCGCCATCGTCATGGCGAGGGGTAGCAGCACCAGGAAAATCAGCAGCCACAGGGCGTGGCGCTCCAGCAACCCCAAAGCAAAAACCAGCCAGTTCGGCGGCGCCGGCAGCCGGCCCAACCCCAAATAAATCGCAGCCAAAACCAGCGTCCCCACCAATAGCCCCCGGTTC
This sequence comes from Verrucomicrobiales bacterium, assembly GCA_017853785.1. GTDB lineage: Bacteria > Verrucomicrobiota > Verrucomicrobiia > Limisphaerales > JAFMIX01 > JAFMIX01. The sequence continues at coordinate 7,119 of JAFMIX010000089.1, read as the reverse complement.
AGCGTGGTAAATTCGCGGGTTTCCAGACGCAATGTTTCGTCCGGCAGCATCGCGGCGAGCCGGCGCAGGACAACATTGAGCTCCCCCAAGAACAGCACCGCGGTGAGCAACAGCAGCAAAACCATCTTGCCAAAGAACGGTTCGTGCGGCGCCTGACTCCACCAGTAGAGAAACGGCGACAGGCCCAGGTTGACGACGGCCAGCAGCCGGGCACGATCCAGCGCCACGCGCCAGATGCGTTCCTGTTTTTGAAAACAGCCGAGCTCCCATAATCCGAACAGCAGCCAGCCGGAGGCCACAGCGGGCGCAAAGCCACGGAACGCTTGGAACAAATCCACGCGGGTTGTCTGCACACAGACAATCAACGCCAGTGGCAATCCCCAGAACAACACGGACAAGCCCCGCACCAAGCGAGCCAGCGAGCGGAGGAGGTCGGGATTGGGGGTCATGGGGCGGGGCGGGCTGGTGGAGCACCAAGGCCGGAGCGACGGCGCGATGATGTTGGCGCTATCTTCCATCCTCCACTCTCGATCCTCGGCTTCAAAAGTTGAGGTAGGTGTATTCTTTCAAGCCGCGCTCGTAATCATCGAGCAACCGCATGGCTTCGCTGGGCTTCATGCGGTCGGACTTGATGGCTTCGTCCATCTGCGCCTTCATCTGGCGTTTGAGTTCGTTCTCGTCGTATTGCACGGCGGCGAGGGATTTGACGATAGTGTCGCCCTCGATGATCTCCTCGATGTAATAGCCGGTCGGCTCGTCGGGCTCGAGGAAGACATGGACTTCATTCACGCGACCAAAAAGATTGTGCAGGTCGCCCATGATGTCCTGATACGCGCCCATCAGGAAGAATCCAAGGTAATATGGTTCGGGCAGACCGTTGCCGTTGGGCTTGAGCGCGTGCAGCGGCAACGTGTCGCGCACGTCGCGCAGATCGATGAACTTGTTGATCTGCCCGTCGGAGTCGCAGGTGATGTCCACCAGCGTGGCCTCGCGCGTGGGGCGTTCGTCGAGGCGATTGACGGGCATGATGGGGAACAACTGCCCCAGCGCCCAGTGATCGAGCAGCGACTGGAACACGGAGAAATTACAGAGGTATTGATCACCGAGGCTGTCTTCGAGCTTGCGAATTTCCTCGGGGATGTAGGCCTGGCCTTTGAAGCTCTCCACGACCTCGCGGCTGATTTCCCAGTAAAGATTCTCGATGCGCGCCTTGTCCGGCAAGTCCAGCAAGCCGAGCGTGAACATCTGGTGCGCGTCCTCCTTGCGCTCCTGCGCGTCGTGGAAGGCCTCGAGCTTGTTCAGCTTGGCGAGGTTCTTCCTGATGTCGAGCAGTTCGCGGACGAGCGCGTGCTCGCTGTCGCCGTAGGCAAAGGCGGCGCCGGGACGGATTTTCTCGATCGCGCCGAACACCTCCACGATGAGCACGCTGTGGTGCGCGACGATGGCGCGACCGCTCTCGCTGATGATGTTCGGGTGCGGCACTTTCTCGGCGTTGCAGACATCGGCGATGTAATAGACGATGTCGTTGGCGTATTCCTGGAGCGTGTAGTTCGTGGAACTGTCGAACGCGCTGCGGCTGCCGTCGTAATCCACGCCCAACCCGCCGCCAACATCCATGAACTCGATGGTGAAGCCCATCTTCGTCAGCTTCGCGTAGAACCGCGCGGCTTCCTGCACGGCCTTCTTCACGGTCAGAATGTCCGGCACCTGCGAGCCGATGTGGAAGTGCAGGAGCTTGAGGCAGTGGGAGAGATTTTCCGCCTTCAACATTTCCGTGGCGGTCAACAGCTCCACCGTGCTCAGGCCGAACTTGGCGTTTTCGCCGCCGCTCTCGGCCCATTTGCCCGCGCCCTTGCTCAAGAGCCGCGCGCGGATGCCCACTGCCGGCTCGACGCCGAGCTGCTTGGAGATGGTGATGATGTTGCGCAACTCCTCCAGCTTCTCGACGACCATGATGACTTTCTTGCCGAGCTTCGTGCCGAGTAACGCCATCTTGATGAAGCCCGCGTCCTTGTAGCCATTGCAAATGATGAGGCTGCCCAACTGATTCTGGAGCGCGAGGCCGGCGAAGAGTTCCGGCTTGCTGCCAACTTCGAGGCCGAAGTCGTAGGGCTTGCCGGCATCGAGAATCTCCTCCACGACTTCGCGAAGCTGATTGACCTTGATGGGGAACACGCCGCGGTAGCTGCCTTGGTAATTGTATTCTGCGATGGAGTTGTGGAAGGCCGTGTTGATCGCCTCAACGCGATGCCGAAGAATATCCTGAAAGCGGATCAGCAACGGAAACTTCAGTCCCCGCGCCTTGGCCTCCTCGATGACGTCGGTGAGGTCCACCGCCGCGCCGGCTTCCTGCTGTGGTGTGGCGGTCACGTGGCCGGCGTCATTGATGTCAAAATACTTCGCGCCCCAGCGGCGGACGTTGTAGAGGTTGCGGGCCTGCTGAATATCCCACGGCGGCGGGGTGTCGGTCGGTTCACTCATGTCATTAATTTACGGGCGCACTATAGAAAGGCTGGGGCAGAAATCAACCGGCGTGATGAAAAAGTTTTCCACAAGCGCGGCGCGCTTTCCCGCTTTGCGCGCCGAAAAAAATCTGATTTCATCGCGGCATGGCAAAAGTTTCGCTCGCCGCGATCGTCCGTCACTGCGACAAAATCCTCCGCACGTCCGCCTTCGGCGATTATGCCGGCGCGGTGAACGGCCTGCAGGTGGAGAACCGCGGCGGGGTCACGCGCATTGCCGCCGCCGTGGACGCCAGCCTCGCCACGGTGCGGCTCGCCATCGCGGCGCGGGCGGATCTGTTGATCGTGCACCACGGACTGTTCTGGACGCCGCCGCACCCTTGGACGGGTAAGCGCTACGACTTGCTGCAGTTGCTGCTGGAAAACAACCTTGCGGTCTATAGCTCGCACCTTCCCCTCGACGCGCATCCCCGCCTCGGCAACAACGCCCAGCTCTGCGCCGCACTGGGCCTGCGCAATTTGAAACCGTTCTTCGAGAGTCACGGCCAACCGATCGGCTTGCAGACGCGCACCACGATTTCCCGCACCGAACTGGCCGCGCGCCTCAGCTGCGCCACCGGCGCGAAACCCAAACTGCTTCCTGGCGGAAAAGAGATTTGTCGGAGGATTGGCGTCGTTACTGGCGGGGCGGGCAATGATTTGAAACTCGCCGCCGCCGCAGGCGTGGATACCTTCATAACCGGCGAGGGCGCCCATTGGACTTACGCGCTGGCAGAGGATTTGGGGCTGAATGTTTTTTATGCCGGCCATTACGCAACGGAGACCTTTGGAGTAAGGGCACTCGCGGCGGAGCTTTCTCATAAATTCCGCATGCCAAGCGAATTCTTGGATCATCCGACCGGTCTTTGACTGGGGATGCCTGACCCCTTGGTTTGTTGGCTTTCGTGGGCCGTTTGGGTTGCTGGCCAAGCATTTTCCCTTGGGAATCGCTGCGGCAAATTGCTCCCTTCTTGGCTGCTTGGAAAATTGTTGTTTCATTGGACGGGGCACTTCTTATAGCTTTCACCCCTGTTTATGGATCATCAAAATTCCGACCTTTGGCAACGCTTCCAACAATATTACACGGAATATCCCTCAATCGGGCTTGCGCTAGACCTAAGCCGGATGAATTTGTCAGCCGCTTTTCTTGCCGCAATGGCGCCCAAATTGGAGGTCGCGTTTAAGGCTATGGTGGAATTAGAGGCGGGTAGTATCGCTAATCCCGATGAAAATCGCATGGTGGGACATTATTGGTTGCGCAATCCTTCCTTGGCCCCAACCCCGGAAATCAGAAAAGAAATCGAAGAAATGGTGGCTGGAATCACCAGCTTCGCGAAAGACATCCACACGGGCCGTATCGTAGGGCAAAATGGCGCTTTCAAGAACTTGTTGGTCATTGGAATCGGAGGCTCCGCGCTAGGACCCCAATTCGTTTCCCGAGCGCTGGGCCATCCTAGGAAGGACAGACTCAAGGTCAATTTCATCGACAACACAGACCCTGATGGAATTGATGGGGTTTTGGCCGAATTAGAGGGGCAGTTGGGCCGCACCTTGTGCGTTGTCATTTCCAAATCTGGCAGCACCAAGGAAACCAGAAATGGAATGATTGAGGTAAATTCTGCATATAAATCGGCTGATTTGGATTTTTCCAAGCATTGTGTAGCGATAACGGGAGCTGGAAGCGCGCTCGATGACCACGCGAAGCAATCCAATTGGTTGTGTAGATTTCCGATGTGGGACTGGGTTGGAGGCCGAACCAGTGAACTTTCTGCGGTAGGGCTATTGCCCGCCGCGCTTCAAGGCATTGATATTCAATCACTCATTGCTGGAGCTAAGGCATGCGACGCACTTACACGGCAAGCCGTCGTCAGCGCCAATCCTGCAGCACAAATTGCCTTGGCAATTTATGAGTCCGGTAACGGAAAAGGAGAAAAAAACATGGTCGTTTTGCCATACAAGGACCGTCTTGAGCTGTTTTCAAAGTATTTACAGCAGTTGATCATGGAATCGCTGGGCAAGGAGCGAAACTTGTCCAATCTAGTTGTCAATCAAGGACTTTCAGTTTTTGGGAACAAGGGGGCAACAGATCAACATTCTTACATTCAACAACTTAGAGATGGAATTAACAATTTTTTTGCTGTCTTTATCGAGGTCCTCAAAGATCGGGATGGCGACAGTCTATTTGTAGAACCGGAAATCACTTCGGGTGACTACTTGAGTGGCTTTTTCTTGGGAACAAGGAAGGCTTTACATGAAAACGGTCGTAGCTCGATTACAATAACTATAAAGGAATTATCTCCATTTACGATTGGGGTATTGATAGCACTATTTGAGCGGGTTGTTGGTCTCTATGCCCAATTAATAGGTGTAAATGCCTACCATCAACCTGGCGTTGAAGCAGGGAAGAAGGCGGCCGCTGATGTGATTGTTTTTCAAAGAAAAATTTTGCAGTTTTTGTCTGGAGCAAAGGGATGCGAACACTCAGCAATCGAAATTGCAACCCACATCGGCGCAATAAATCAGGTTGAGTCCGTTTTCAAGATTTGCAATCACCTCGCTGCCAACCCTGATCGCCGGGTGAATAAATCCACCGGAAGTAGCGCATTCGACGCCCGATATTCTCTGCTCGCGTAATGTTTTTGTTTCCAAAAAAATACGACGTGATTGTTGTTGGAGCGGGGCACGCCGGGGTAGAAGCGGCACTTGCCGCCGCGCGAATGGGCTGCAAAACCCTTCTCGCCACAATCAACGCAGATACAATTGGTCAGATGTCTTGCAATCCTGCGATTGGTGGATTGGCAAAAGGACATCTGGTTCGTGAGATAGATGCCATTGGCGGTGAAATGGGAAAAAACACGGACATGACGGGACTCCAGTTTAGAATGCTCAACTCAAAAAAGGGGCCCGCCGTTCGAGCTCCTCGAGTTCAATGCGACAAGAAGGCTTATCAATTTCGACTTAAGTGGATATGCGAACGGACGGAAAATCTAGACGTCAGGCAGGGTCAAACTACCGGGATTTTGCACGCTGACGGGGAAGTTTATGGGATTGAAACCGCATTGGGCGTCCAGTATCACGGAAAGACCGTCATTGTAACGACAGGCACCTTTTTGCGGGGGTTAATGCATATCGGCTCGAACCAACAATCGGGAGGTCGTTCCGGGGAGTCTGCTGCAATGACCCTTTCCGGGTCGCTTCAAAGTGCTGGATTGGAGCTGGGACGCCTCAAAACCGGAACCCCACCACGGCTGCTCAAGAGATCCATTGATTTTTCAAAAACCCAACCACAGCCTGGAGACACCCCAATTCCATACTGCTCCTTTTGGAAAGATGATTTGTTCCATGTGGAACAATCTAGAACAGGCTCAATTAACCAACGAACGCAAAGCTCGGGCTATCCCCCAAATTCAATCCTTAGCCGAATCGATGGCCAGCTTGACTGCTTCATCACCCACACCACCGAGGCCACTGCCAAAATAATCCAAGCAAACCTTCACAAATCCCCGATGTATTCGGGGGTGATCGAGGGAGTGGGCCCGAGGTATTGCCCCTCAATCGAAGATAAAATTGTCAAGTTTCCCGAAAAAGAGCGCCAGCAAATATTTCTCGAACCTGAAGGTATCGAAACCGACGAAATCTACGTCAACGGCTTTTCTACCTGTCTGCCTTTTGATGTCCAAGTTGAGATGGTTCGAACCATCATTGGTTGCGAAAATGCCGAAATCCTGCGTCCTGCCTATGCGGTGGAATATGATTTCGTTCATCCGACGCAATTGAGCCGATCCCTTGAAACCAAAGTCTGCAAGAACCTATTTTTGGCCGGCCAAATCAACGGCACGTCCGGCTATGAAGAGGCTGCAGCTCAAGGTATTATGGCTGGCATAAACGCCGCAAGGCGTGCGATGGGGAGTGATCAAATCATACTAAATCGAGATCAAGCATATATCGGCGTTCTGATCGACGATTTGGTGACCAAAGGAACCAGCGAACCCTATCGGATGTTCACCTCCCGCGCGGAATACCGGCTCTTACTTAGGCAAGATAATGCAGATTTAAGGCTCTCTGAGACAGGACATTATGCCGGACTTTTGGGTCTGGAAAACTTCCAGAAGCTGGAAGCAAAGCGTTCTGCCATTGGGTCGGAGCTGCTGCGCTTGGAAACAACGCGCATCGGCACAGAGCTGTTGATTCAAATGCTTCGCCGCCCAGAAGTTCGCTACGAACATCTGCCAAGCCGTAATGATTCGCTCTCACCTGAAGTCATTGAGCAAGTCGAAATCATAACTAAATATTCCGGCTACATAAACCGACAAGAAGTTGAAAACAAACGATTTGCAGATTTAGAATCCAAGCGCATTCCGGAATTTTTTGATTACGACAAAGTCCCCAGCTTGCGGATGGAGGCGAGGCAAAAACTTAAGAAAATCCGCCCGGAAACCATCGGTCAAGCCAGCCGGATTTCTGGGGTTTCACCTTCAGATATCGGAATTGTGCTGGTCTGGCTCAAGCGCGGAGTTGAAGGCCCACAACCAACTACCGAAAACCAAAAATGAGTTCTTTTTAGGCGTCGCAAACAAAGCCGATTCCTCCAAACAGCAAATTCGTCTCTGTTTGCCAA
>JAFMIX010000088.1 GCA_017853785.1 Verrucomicrobiales bacterium | reverse complement strand
GAATACTTGAAGAGATAAGCATTGTCGAATTCCACCTCACGGCAGAGCGAGAGCGTTTCCGCGAAGTCCGCCTCGGTCTCGCCGGGAAAACCAACGATGATGTCACTGGTGAGCCCGATGCCGGGGCGCACCGCGCGGAGCTTGCGGATGATTTCCACAAACCGTTCACGCGTGTAGCCGCGGTGCATGAGCTTGAGCACGCGGTCGCTGCCGCTCTGCACGGGCAGGTGCGCGCTCTCGCACAGCTTGGGCAGCCGTGCGTAGGCGGCCACGAGGTCGTCGCCGTAACCTTTCGGGTGCGGCGAGGTGAAGCGGATGCGCTCCAAGCCCTCGATTTCGTGGACGGCTTCGATGAGCTGGACGAAGGCGGATTTGCCGTCGCGCGACGAAATCTCGCGCTTGCCGTAGCTCGTCACAATCTGCCCGAGCAAGGTGATTTCCTTCACGCCGCGCGCGACGAGTTCGCGGCACTCGGCGACGATGTCGGGGATGGTGCGGCTGCGTTCCTCGCCGCGCGTGTAGGGCACGATGCAGAAGGTGCAGTATTGGTTGCAGCCTTGCATGATGCTCACGAACGCGGTCGCGGCGTTCTTCGCTGTACCGTTGAGCAGGTGTTCTTTGATCGTGCCTTCGCTGCCCTGCTCTTCGGCGACGTCCACGATTTTCTTCTGTCGTCCGGCGAGGATTTCATCGAGGTAGTCGGCAGCGCGATGAAATTTCTGCGTGCCGAGGACGAGGTCCACATCCGGCAGCTTGTCGATGAGTTCCTTCCCGCGGCTTTGCGCCATGCAACCCATGAAGCCGAGCACGACATCGGGGCGGCGCTTGCGGAAATTGCCGGCGAGATTCTCCATCTTCATCAGCGCTTTCTGCTCGGCGTTGTCGCGCACGGAGCAGGTGTTGAGCAGGACGACATCGGCGTTCTTCTCGGACGCGGCGATGGTGTAGCCCTTGGCCACGAGCTGCGCGGCGACGGCTTCGCTGTCGCGCTCGTTCATCTGGCAACCGTAGGTTTTGATAAAGACACTGGGCATAAGTCGGGAGTGGATGGAGAAACTACGCCGCCGTCACCCGGTTGAAAAGCGGGAATGTGCCTGACCACGCTTGCTTGCCGCCGCGGCTTCCGGTTTATTTTCACCGTCGTGAAGAAATCCCAGCATCCGCCCATCCCGCGCAAGACGGTCTACCGCCTCTCCATCTACCTCCGTTGCCTGGTGCGGTTGCGGGAAAACAAGATCCAGACCGTTTCCAGCGAGACGCTCGCCAAGGTCGCCGGCGTCAAGCCCACTCAATTGCGGAAAGACCTTGCCTACTTCGGCCAGTTCGGCACTCGCGGCCTCGGCTACGACGTGGCGGAACTCTCACGCATGATCTCGGACGAGCTCGGCACCACGCGCCTCCAACCCGTCATCCTCGTGGGCGTGGGCAACCTCGGCCTTGCGCTGACCTCGTATCGCGGATTCGAGAAGGAAGGCTTTGAGATCATCGCCGCGTTCGACGTGGACACGCGCCGGCAGCGCGGTAAAAAAATGCGCCAACCCATCCTGCCGATGGAAAAACTGGCGGCGTTCATCCGCGCGAACGCGGTGAAGATGGCGATTCTTTCCGTCCCCGCCGCCGTGGCCCAAGAGGTGACCAATGCGCTGGTGGATTGCGGCATCACCGGCATCCTGAATTTCTCGCCCATCGTCCTCGACGTGCCGGAAGACGTGATGGTCAACAACGTCAACCTCGCCATCGAGCTGGAGAACCTGAGTTACTTCATCCAGGAGTGAGGCCGGTCATTCCCTTCGACCGCTGCGCTGGCGCCAGAATTCGAATACCGACCGCCACCATACCGCCGGCTGTTCGGCGACATCGTTGTGTCCCGCACCGGGAATGATTTGCAGTTCCTTCGGCCCGGCGCAGGCAGCGAACAATCGCTTCCCGAACTTCGGCGGAATGATTTGATCGCGTTCGCCCAAGACGACTTTGACCGGGCCAAGATACGCTTTCATATCCGCCGCCGGAGCGTACCGGTCGGCGAGGAAGAAATACGGCAGGAGCAGCGGCATCTTGCTTTGAGCAAGTGAAGGGAGATGGTCGAACGGCACGAACAGCACCATCCCGGAGATTTTTGACGCATGCGTCCGAGCCAGATGCGCCGCGGCGCCAGCGCCGATGGATTCGCTCACAACGTAAATCGGCTTGTCCGGCGGCAATTCCGCGAAGGCAGCTTCTGCTGCCTGCAACCAGCTCGTTTTGCTGGGCGATCCTTGCCGCGTCCCGTATCCGGGATACTCCATGACGTACACGTCCAGTCCACCCGCATCATGGATCGGCCTGGCAATGTAGGCTCGATCTAGGGCGCAACCGGCGTTGCCGTGAACCACCAAGACGCTGCCGATGGAGGGAAGGTTGGCTGAAATTTTCCAGCCGATGATTTCGCCGGCCGGGTTCGGCCAAGGCGAAAAACCCTGCTGGGCAGCGAAGGCTTTAGCGGTTTGAACGTCCAGCTTGGTCGGGAAATAAAGCAAGCGGCGCTGCAGGGCCCAGCCGCAGGCGAGCAATAGCAGGTAGCCACACCCCAAGGTCGCCAAAATGCTCACAAAACGTTTTGAGCGTTTGGGTCGGTTGGACGCAGACATTTAGATGCCCTTGCCTAGGGCTTTGCGGGTGCAGCGGGCGCAGTTTCCGGTTTCTTCACCTTCACTTCGAGGTAAAGGTCGCGTAGCTGCTTCGGCTCCACCGTGCTCGGCGAGTCGGTCATTAGGCAGGTGCCTTTGGCCGTTTTCGGGAACGCGATGACGTCGCGGATGCTCGGCGTGCCGCAGAGAATTGCGATGAGCCGGTCAAACCCGAGCGCGATGCCACCGTGCGGAGGCGCACCGTATTTGAAGGCTTCGAGCATATAACCAAAACGCGCCTTCACCATGTCCGGCGGAATCTGGAGCAGTTCCTCAAAGATGGTCTTCTGCACGTCGGGCTGATGGATCCGGATCGAACCGCCGCCAAGTTCCACACCGTTCACCACGATGTCGTAATGCTGGCCACGGACTTTCTTGGGGTCGGTCTTGAGCAAAGGAATGTCGCTCGCCACCGGCGCGGTGAACGGGTGATGGCTGGAATACCAGCGGTTCTGTTCGCGGTCGAACCCGAGCAGCGGAAATTCGATGACCCAGAGGAAATTGAACTGGTCGGGCGGAATCGTCAGCTTCCCCTGCCCTTTCAAAACGTCGGCGCAATACAAACGGATCTTGCCGAGGATTTCGCACGCGGTCAGCCATTGGTCGGCGGCGAACAGGATCAAGTCGCCTTCCTGGATCCCGAGCTTCGCGGTGAGTGCGGCCTTCTCGGCCTCGCTGAAAAACTTCACGATGGGCGATTTCCATTCACCATTCTCGACCTTGATGTAAGCGAGGCCTTTTGCGCCGAAGCTCTTGGCGTATTCGGTCATCGTCTCGATCTGGCCCTGCGTCGCACCGGCGAGACCTTTGGCATTGAGGGCTTTCACCACGCCGCCGTTGGCGATGGCGCCGCTAAACACCTTGAACGTGCTCGTCTTGAACTCGTCGGTAAAATCCACCAACTCCATCCCGAAACGCGTATCAGGCTTGTCGATGCCGTAGCGGTTCAACGCCTCCTCGAAGCTGATGCGCTTGAACGGCGTGGGCACATCCACATTCAATGCAACCTTCCACACCCGCTTGAGCAGACCTTCGATGAGCGCGTAGATGTCTTCGCGTTCGATGAAGCTCATCTCGATGTCCACCTGCGTGAATTCGGGCTGGCGGTCGGCACGCAGATCTTCATCGCGATAACAGCGGGCGAGCTGGAAATATTTCTCCACGCCGGCGACCATGAGAATCTGTTTGAACTGCTGCGGCGATTGCGGCAGCGCGTAGAACGTGCCCGGCTCACGGCGGTTCGGCACGAGGAATTCGCGCGCGCCTTCGGGGGTGGACTTGAACAGCGTGGGCGTCTCGACTTCAAGGAAGCCCTGCTCGTCCATGTAGCTGCGCGTGGCGATGGCGACCTTGGAGCGCGTGCGGAGGTTACGCGCCATTTCGGGGCGGCGCAGGTCGAGGTAGCGGTATTGCAGGCGAAGCTCCTCGTTGACCTTGTTGGCGACTTCGGGGTCGTCCACGGGGAACGGCAGGACTTCCGCCATGTTCAGGACTTCGAGCGCGACCACGGCAACCTCGACTTCACCGGTGGAAATCTTGGCGTTGCTCGTGCCGGCAGGACGCTGGCGGACTTTGCCGGTGAGGCTGACGACGCATTCGCTGCGGAGCGCGGCGGCCTGGGCGAAAAGTTCTTTCCTCAAATCGCTCGGATCAAAGACGGTCTGCGTGCGGCCTTCACGGTCGCGGATGTCAATGAAGATGAGGCCGCCGAGGTCGCGGCGGGAATGGACCCAGCCGGAGAGCGTGACGGTTTGCCCGATATGAGCCGGGCGCAGTTCGTTGCAATGATGCGTGCGTTTCATTTCAAATGGAGGCGGATTGTGGCTGCGAAGCCCACGGAGTTCAAGGCGGAGTTCTAGGCGATTTCCGCCGGAAAAAAGGCGCCCCCGACAATTACCCCAGAAGTTTTCCCGCCAAATTGACCAATCGCTGCCCAGACAGACGGGCGTATAGAAACTTGCGCCATAACCCGTGGTTTTGGTTGTGGTAGCGAAAATCACTTACCTCGGCGCCCAACTCCGTCGCACTCTCACAACCCGCCACCAAACGGATGAGTTCCAAGTCCATATCGTATAGATGCCGGTTCAACCGCCAGAGCAACCGCCCCAACATCAACGCCCGCCGGTAGTGGCAGTGCCACAACACCCGCTCCGCAAAAACCTCCGGGGCACAATGGAAATGTCCGCAGCAGGCCGCGATGAAAGTCTTAGCACTCACACCACAATGTAAATTCGTCGTCGCTATTTGCAAACGACGGCGTCCGGCGGGTCTATTACCCGCACAGCGCGAGCACCAGGATCTGCACCAGCACGATCCGCAGCAGCATCGTGAGCGGATACACCGTCGCGTAGGCCACGGACGGCGCGTCCGACCCGCTCACAGCGTTGGCGAACGCCAGCGCGGGCGGATCCGTCATACTGCCGGCGAGCAGACCGCTGATGACGGTGAAATTCATCTTGAGCACCAGCCGCGCCACCAGCCCGACCAGCAAAATCGGAATGACCGTGATGGCGAACCCGCCGATCAGCCAATGCAGCCCCTGACCCGTGAACACCGTCCCGAAAAATTTCTCGCCCGCCTTCAACCCCACGCACGCGAGAAACAACACGATGCCCAATTCGCGGAACGCCACATTCGCGTTCGCCGGCATATACCACACCAGCGGCCCGATGCGCCCGATACGGCTCAGGATGATCGCCAGCACCAGCGGCCCGCCCGCGATGCCCAACCGCACCGGCACCGGCATGTGCGGGATCGCAATCGGCAGCATGCCAAACAACACACCCGCCGCGATGCCGATGAAGATGGGGATGAAATTCGTTTCGTTCAGCGCGCGGACGGAATTACCCAACGCCTTGCCGACCCCCTCCATCGCCGCTTCTTCGCCGACGACCTGCAGCGTGTCGCCGAATTGCAACCGCAGTTCCGCCATGGCCGTCAGTTCGATGTCGGCCCGCAGGATGCGCGTCACCGCCACACCGTAACGATCATCGAGATTCAGCTCCTCGACGGTTTTGCCCAGCATCGCCTTGCGCGTCACCACGAACTTCCGCGTCACCACGCGGCCCGGGGCTTTCATGAGGTTCTCATCACTCGTGCGCCCGATGACCACGCGGAATTGCTCCAGCGCCCGCCGCGTGCCGACGGCCAGGATGATGTCGCCCACATGCAGCACGGTCTGATCGGTGGCGGTCTGGACTTCCTTCGCATCCGCAAGTTTGATGCGCGAAACGACCACGCCCGCCTCGCGTCCTGGCACGGCGCCGATGGCCAGATTCTCGAGGTTAGCGTTCGTCACCAGCAAATTCATCCGCTCCAAAGGTTCGATGCCCTTGCGCTGGTCGGCGCGGAATTGCTCCGCCTCCTTTTCCGGATTGATGCGGAAAAGAAACCGCAGCGCCAGCAGCACCACGATGATGCCGAGCACGCCTCCGGGATACGCCACCGCATACGCGAGTGCCGGCAGATTCGCCTGTTCCGCGACCGCTCCGCCCAGCGTCTTAAGCGTTTGCTGCGTTGCACCCAGCGACGGCGTGTTCGTCGTCGCGCCCGAGAAGAGCCCCAGCGCCGCGATGACATCCACGCCCAGGAGATTCGCCACCAGGAGCGCGATGCCGCCGCCCAGCACCACCACCGCCGCCGCCAGGGCATTCAGCTTCAGCCCCGACTGACGCAACGAGGCAAAGAAGCCCGGCCCCAGTTGCAGCCCGATGGTGAACACGAACAAGATCAACCCGAACTCGCGGACGAATTCCAAAATCTCCTTCTCGATGTGCAGCCCGAAATGCCCCGCCACAATGCCCGCAAACAACACGCCCGCGATGCCCAGCCCAACGCCCTTGACCTTGAGGCTGGAGAGCACCAACCCCGCCACCGCCACCAGCATCAGCACCAGCACCGACCACGCAACCGGTTGTGCCACCGCCATATCAGCTATCCATTTCATACAACCATGTTTTACCCGGGACTTCGACTTGGCGATGCAAAAATCTTGGCGGGAAAACCCCATTTTTTGCCGCAGCCGTTTGCGCCCCGAATTCCCTGCTCGCCGGGCGCCCCATATTCCACTAGCCTCCCGCGCGTGATGACCTTGCCCAAGCCAGATGTGATTTTCACCCATGAGAGCGACCTTGATGGGTTTGTTGCCGGCGTGCTTCTGCATCGCCTCGCCCGCCATCTTTACGGCACGAACGTCCCGCTCGAAGCCCACCACTACAACTACTGGAAACAACGCGACCTCCGCGAACGCGCCGCTTGGGCCACCGACTTCACCTTCGAAGCACGCATGGACAAGCCCGATTGGCTCGTCATCGACCACCATCCCACCGAAGCCCCGGCCAAAAACGCCACGCTCATCCACGACACCACCAAATCCGCTGGCCTGCTCTGCTATGAACTTTGCCAGAAGCACGGCCTCGGCTCGCCCGAACTTGAGCGCGTCGTGCACCTCAATAACGTCGCCGACCTCTTCCTCGAAGACGACCCGGACTTCATCCTCGCCACCGACTGCGCTAACCTCGTCAAACACTACCAATTCTGGAATCTCCACGCCTTGATCGGCGATGAAATCGAACGACTGCTCGAACACCCGCTTCTTGAAGTCATGGAAGCCAAGCGCCGCGTCGAAGACCCCCTCGGGCTTGCCTGGAGCAATAAACACATCACCGAACTCAGCCCCACCGTCGCCTATGTGGACACCGTCATCGGCAACACCAACCTCATCGTCCACCAAATGCTCGAACAGAAGACCACGCCCCACCCCGTGCTGGCCACGCTTTTCCGCCGCGCCAACAACCTCGTCATCGCCAGCTTCCGCAGCCGTAACGGCGAAGCACTCGCCATCGCGCAAAAACTTCAGGGCGGCGGCCACCCTAACGCCAGTGGGGCCATCCTCCCCAAATCCGTCCGCAACATCCCCGACGCCGTGGAATACCTCCGCCAAATCCTCAGCCCAAAACCCGGCACCGGCTTGAACAATCTGGAAAGCCTCTTTGCCAGCCTCGAAGCTGGGAAGAAATGACGCTTCATTTGAAGCACGCCCGCCGCAAAGCAATTCTCCCGCAAAATTTGGCCCCACAAAACGCTCCGCTCTGCACCGAATTGCCGCTTTATTTTAGCGGCTTCCGGGATTAGCTTGGCCCTGGCTGAAGCCGAGAGTTTATGCGCCTGCCAGATAAAAAAGCTTTCACCTTGATCGAGTTACTGGTGGTGATCGCCATCATCGCGATCCTTGCGGGGCTGCTGTTGCCAGCTTTGAATCGTGCTAAGATTGCCAGCAAGAACGTCTATTGCAAAA
Source organism: Verrucomicrobiales bacterium (assembly GCA_017853785.1). Classification (GTDB taxonomy): domain Bacteria; phylum Verrucomicrobiota; class Verrucomicrobiia; order Limisphaerales; family JAFMIX01; genus JAFMIX01. Next base: position 126 of record JAFMIX010000088.1, on the reverse strand, counting down.
ACAATCTTCGCCAGCTCGGCATCGCGTTGCACATGTATGTCCAAGACAACGGGGTTTATCCCTACACGGTGAACGCCAATGATTCAAAAATCTGGTATATGTATATCGCGCCGAACTACAGCAGCA
>JAFMIX010000087.1 GCA_017853785.1 Verrucomicrobiales bacterium | reverse complement strand
GCGATGGCGATGGTGGAGTAATAATCGGTGTCCGCCGCGACCGGTGGCAGTTTCACGTCGTCCGCGAAATGATTCTGCGGACGAAAAAAGCGGTTGTGGTCTTCGAGTGAATACGAATGGTCGAAGCCCGCCGGCAGGCGGTCGCCGTCCAAGTGCCACTTGCCGGAATGATAGGAGCGGTAGCCGAGCGGCCGGAGGAACGCGGGCAGCAGTTGCGCCCAGCGCGGACGCACGCCGTTCGCGCCGCTCACCGTCCCAAACATCCCATACTCGCCGCGCGCGACTTCCGGAAGCAGATCCCGCCGCACCGCCTGCGGATAATACCCCGTGAGCAACGCCGCGCGCGACGACCAGCAACGCGAGGTGTTGTAGAACTGCGTGAAGCGCAACCCTTGCTGGGCCAACCGATCCAAGTTCGGCGTCGCGATCTCGCCGCCGTAGCAACCAAGGTCCGAGAAACCCATGTCGTCGGCGACGACAATGAGGATGTTTGGTTTCGCCAGCGGCACGGCAGCGCCCAAGGTCTGGGTCGCGACGAGCGGGATCAAAGCGGCCCAGTAAAAAATGCGGTTCTTGGTGGGCTTCATTTCACAAGGGGTTTTCAGGCTTCATTGCCGGTTCGGTTTGTGCAGCCCCCAACGGCTGGTTTCGCCGGATGGCGGCACGGGTGCGGGCTGGAATTCCGGCGCGGAATCGCCGCTGTAGAGCAACACCGTCTCGCCTTTCCGCAAGTCGATTTTCGTCACGCCACCGGGCTGTTGCTGGAGCTCAAATTTCCGCGCGCCTTTGGCCGATATGGGGCCGGGCAGGGAGGTGCGGATGCGGCAAGGCTCGCCAGCGAGGCTGGTCACGCGCACGGCGCGGGTGCCGCCATCGCGCCGTTCCGCGCTGACGAGGAACGCGCCTTCCGCCCGGAAATCCGCGAAGCACGCGTTGCTCCACGCGGACGGCACGGCGGGAAACACGCGAATCAGATCGCCGTGGCTCGTAAGCAGCAGCTCCTGCAGGGCACGCGCGGTGAAAAATGGCGTCTCCATGCACGGGCCGGCCTCGCGATACAATCCGTTCGGCAGACAGCCGCGAAATTTCAGAAACTTGTGGAGCGAATCCGCCGCCACGTCGCCGCGCCCCGCCAGCGCGTGCATCGAAGCCGCCGCCATGAACGAATATCCGGCGAACGCCTGCGGCTGGGACAACCAGTGGTTCAAGGATTTCTCCACGAGCGACGCCTGCTTGGGATGGTCAAACGACCATTCGTGGAACGGATAGATCATGAAGAGGTGCGACCAATGGCGATGCGACTTGGCGAACGGCAAATCCTTGCCGACCATAAAGCCGGTGCCGTCCACCGCGTAGGGCGCAAGCCGGGCGAGCACCTCGCGACACCGCTTCGCGACCGGGTCGTGCAATGCCAGCCGCGCGTCCGCCGCCACGATGGCGCCCGCCAGCCAGCGCAGGCAGGCGGTGCTGTAATTGCAGTCCGCCACCGAATCCACGTATTCAGGCGAACCGGATTCAGGCAGATGCAGCTTGCTGTCCGCGCCCTGCTTCAACAGCCGTTCAAGATGATTGAACGTGCCGCGCATGAGCGGGAAAATTTTTTCGCGCAGCAAGGCGTCGTCCATCGTCGTGCGGTATTGCAGCCAGAGATTGTGCATGACCCACGGCAGGTTGCCGAGTTCCTGGCCCGGCCCGCTCCGGCAATCCAACGCGGTGACGCGCGCGATGTAATACGCATCGCCCGCCGGCGCGCCGGCATTGGCCGCGAGGTTGGTGCGGTTGGCCCAGAGCGTGTCCGCCAGCGGTGCGCTGAGGTCTACGTGATTGGCGGTGTAGGCCGGCCAGTAGGTGAGCTGGATGTTGAGATTCCACCACGTCGCCGGCCAGATCGTCTTTTGATACCATGGCCCGAGCAGATCCACGATCGGCCCGTCCGCGCGGGAAACCGAACCGAGCCGATACAGCTGGATCCAATAATAACTTTCCAGCACCGGGTCGGGCACGGAGAGGAAACTGCGCGGATAAAATTCATGCCACCACTGGCGGTGCGACTCCGTGAACGTCGCGGGCGAGGCCGCCGCCGCGCGTTTCACCGCCGCGATGGCTTCGGCTCGCGCCGTTTGTCCCGGATAGGAAAAACCGAGCGCCACATACGTCGTGCGGCGGCCCGCGCCGGACGCCACCGTCTGCCACGCGGTCGCATATTGGCCCACGCCGGTGCCGTCCGTCTCATAGCGGGAGTCCTCGGGCATTTCCTGAACGCTCACCGCGATGTCACCTTCGTCAGCGCGGACTTGTGGCGGGTAGGCGAAATAGTTGTCCGGCAGATTGCGGGTGCGATAACTTTTCGCGGGGACGGGGCGGAAATCAATCACCGGCGCCGACCCGACGGTCTCGATGACAATGACCGGTTCCGTGGCGTGCGTGTAGGTGCGGAGTTGAACGGTGCTGTTGGCGTTCTGCAATTCGCCGCGTACCTCGGCGTGCCAGAGGTCGAGGTGCAGCTTCCCCTTGGGCTTGCCGCCGGGCAGCATGAAGTGCAACCGCCCGTTCGGCAGCCGATACTTGGCATACACCACACCCAACCCGCCGTCCGCGCGGCGATGGTCGTAAAGATCGCTGCGGCCGATCTCGAATCCCAGCGAGCCGTCCTCGTCCTGCCAGAAGATCGTGCCGAGCCGCCCGTTGCCGGTGTAGGCGGCCTCGTTGTAATCCTGCGGCAACTCCGGCCATTGCATGTCGCTGCGGGCGAGAAACACGGGCCAATCAATTGCCGCCGGCAGCGAACCGGCCACCAACCGCGAAGTCAACCATCCGATTCCGGCGAGAACAGTGAGCAAAGATTTCATGATGGATTCACGGTTTGGAGGCGGGCGCGAGGCCTGGATAAACCAGCGCTGGTTCCCGGCCTTCGAGCACCGCGACGATCTGCCCCAGGATTCTTTCGCGATAGGCGTGCGGATCGTTACCATCGGCTGGTTTTCCCGAGGCGGCAAGATTATTTTTTAGCAACCCCAACGAAGGCCGGGCGCGCTCGCCGAGGCGGCCGAGCACGTTCGCGGCTTGCAGGGCGAAGAAGGGAGCGTCGGTTTTTTGCAGGCAGCGTTCGAGCGCCGGCAGAGCGGCATCGGTCTGACCGAGCGCGGCGAGCGCCTCGGCGGCGGCCACTTGCACCGCGCCGGACGGGTCATCCAAACTGCGCCGCAACGCGGCCGCGGCGGGCGCGGCATTGGTGCCGAGGATGGTGCAACCTTGCGCAGCCCACCAGCGTAACGGCTCGCAATCGGCAGCGAGGGCGGCGATGAACTGCGGGAGATTTTTCACGTCCCGGTCGGAAGCCAGCGTGGCGAGCGCAAACACTTTTTCCAGCGGATACGCCCCCGGCTGGCGCGAAGCGGCGTAGCCTTCCAGCAGTGAACCTTCAGGGAGAAAGCCGTTGTCGTTGATGGCAAGCGTGTGCTGCTGCAGCGCGGCGCGGAAGCGTTCGAGCGTGGCGCGATGCGCGGGATCGGCGGCGAGGTTCTTTACGTTGTCCGGGTCGGCCGTGCAGTCGTAAAGTTCCTCGGCCGGCTTCGCGCCCCAGAATTGCGCGGTGGCGGGCGTGAGCTTGCCGGCGGCGGCTTCCCGCGCCCAGGACTGATAGCCGCGCGCGCGGAACATATAATCGAGCGGTTGCACATACGCGAGGTCGGGACGGAAGTTGCGGATGTAGAGCCAGCGGCGGTCGGCGACGGCGCGCATCATGTCGTAGCGTTCATCCATGCGGTCGCGGGTGCAAAAGACGAATTCGTTCGTGGCCCGGGCCGGCCCGGCGAAGGCGCGGCCCTGCAGGTAGTCGGGAATTTTCACCCCGGCGAGCGAGAGGATGGTCGGCGCGAAGTCAACGAAGCTCACGGGGTCCTTGATGCGCGAACCCGGCGCGGCGGGCGCCAGATGCCGCCACTTCGGCGGAAAATAGATGATCAGCGGAACATGCGTGCCGCTCGCTTGCAAAAAGCGTTTGCTGCGGGGCAGTACGCCGCCGTTATCGCTGAAATAAAAGACGATGGTGTCTTCGGCCAAGCCAGCCTGCTTCAGGTCGGCGAGCTTGGCGGCGAGCTGCCCGTCGAGCTGCGCGAGCTGGTCGTAGTAATGGCCCCAATCCTCGCGGATCTCGGGCGTGTCCGGCTGATACGGCGGCACGCGCACCTGGGAGCGATCCGTCAGCGGCAGGTTTTTCTCCCCGCCCTTGGCGGAAAACAGACAACTCTCGTGCGTGACCTCGTGGTTGAACACGCTGAAGAATGGCGATTGCGGATCCGGGCGCTGCCGCCAATGCGCCGCTTTCCCGCTTTCGTTCCACGCCTGCTTGATGCTGACGGGCGAGTTGTAGTCGGTCTTGGAATTATTGGCCGTGTAGTAACCGGCTTCCCGTAGCAGCGCAGGAAAGCCCTGCAACCACGGAGGAATTTTGCCCTGCGCGCGCATGTGTTCGGCGGGACCGGCACTCGCGGCGTTCACGCCGGTGATCAGCGTGAACCGCGACGGCGCACAGACGGGCTGGGTGAAGCAGCGTTCGTAGAGGACGCCTTCCCGAGCGAGGCGGTCGATTGTCGGCGTGCGCGCGAGGGGGTCGCCGTAGCAGCCGAGGAAGCGGCCATTGTCCTCGCTGACGAGCCAGAGGATGTGGGGCCGCGCGACCGGCGTATCCGCGGCCGCGAAGGCGACCAAAGGGTTCAACCACAACGCAACCAACAATCCCAGTGGCAACTTGCAAAACAGTTTTGATTTCATAATCCCAGTCACGGACCGGTTAGACGGCAGAAGCGGGTCGACAGGTTACTGGCGGCGCTTTCGCAACGTGAACGATATCGAAGGATCCGACCGCCAGATGATTTTTTACCCTCTCCCAGAGCGGATCCGGCAAGTAAAACCGACAGGTTTTTTCATGCAGAGAACTGCAAACTTTGACCACTATAACGGTTGCCAAAAGTAATTTCCGGTGCTGGCAAAATTAGTTTTGGAAAGTTCCGTAACTTTTTTGGAAGCTTGTGAGAAAAGAAGGGTGTTGCAAGTTATCAACGCTCATCCGAACAGGGAAAACGCCCCGCTCGAAGAACCTCGCGTGGCGATGGAGGCCGCGCCCACCAAGCGCGGCTTCATCCGCCTGCAAGCCATCCGCACCCTGTTGCTGGGATTTACCCGCGCCCAAGTCGGTCAATTGTGCGACCGCTCTGATCGCATGGTGCGGTTGTGGATCGAACTGTTCAATCGGGGCGGCATTGACGCGCTGGCGCCGCGCAAATCCTCCGGTCGGCCACGCAAGACGAAGCTCGAACGCGGGCGCGATCTGCTCGTGCCCGTGTTCGAGCATCCAGCCCAGGCGGGCGTGGTCCACTGGACGGGAGTCAAAGTCCACGGCTATCTCAAGGAACAACTTTGTGTGGACCTAGGCTACCGCATTGCCGTGCGCTGGTTGCATGAGTTGGACTTCAACCTGCGTTTTCCAAAACCCTGGCCCGAACATCAGAACGAGCAGGAAAGACAGGCTTTCCGTGAACGTCCCACGGGCTGGATCAATGATCCGAGAGTGAAGCTGTGGTTCTGCGACGAGTGCGGCTTCGAAGGCGATCCCCGACCGCGCAGGCGGTGGGTGCAACCCGGCAAACCCCGCACCGTGCCGTATCAAGGAGATCACATCCGGCAGCACGTGGTCGGCGCGGTGAGCCCCCAGACCGGCGAACTCTTCAATCGCATCATGGACGGCATGGACACCGACGAGTTCCAGTTCTTGCTGGATCAACTGGCCGAGACCGTCCCCAAGGTCGAAGGGATGAGACAGCTCTTCATCCTGGACAACGCGTCGTGGCACAAGGCGGGGCGATTGCGCTGGCCCCACTTCGAGCCGGTGTATTTGCCGGCCTACTCACCGGACTACAACCCCATCGAGCGACTCTGGCTGCGGCTCAAGGCCGACTGGTTCTGGGACTTCGGCGCGCGCCCCGAAAAGGAACTGGCCGATCGCCTTTGCGCCGCCATCAACTCTTTCGGCTCAGACCCAACCAAAACCGCTTCCATCTGCTCCATCCGGAAATGATTTTTGGCAACCGCTATATATCCCTCGGCTTGTTCAACTTTTTACGATTTGAATACCCGGCTTAATTAAAGCTGCTCAACAGTCAATTTTGAATTACGGCTAAACGACTCCCGGCCAATGGCAAATAAAGGTGAGAAAACACCAGTATCACCGGGCATCCAGAAATGTAATTTTGACTCCGCCGGGCTTGGGTTGGGTGAAACTGTCCAGCAGCGTGGGGGCGGCAGGTGCGGTCGCTGGGGCAGGTGCGGTGGTGGGCGCCGCCGCCGGACTCAGTGCTGCACGAAGCGCACCTTCGACAAGCTGGGAGCAATGGATTTTCATGGGAGGTAGCGGCCCAAGTTCGCCGGCCAGTTCTTCAGGCTTCAGGGCGAGGGCTTCGGCGGGGGTCTTGCCGCGGATCAGTTCGGTGGCGAGGCTGGCCACCGCGATGGCGGTTTCGCAGCCGAAGGACTGGAAGGTGGCGCGGTCAATCACCTGTTTGCCATCCTGCTGCCGGAATTTAACCCAAAGCCGGAGCATCTCGCCACAATCGGAGTTGCCCACCGTGCCTACGGCGTCGGCATCGGCGAGTTCGCCCAGATTCTGGGGATTGGCGAGGGCTTCTTGAATACGTTTTTGGAGGTCTGAATTCATCCGATTTTGTATCTTCGCATGTTCGGGTCCGCTTCCTGCGCCCAGGCGTCAATGCCGCCGCGCAGGCAGCGAACATTTTGCAGGCCGTGGCCCATGAAATACGCCGCCGCATCCAGCCCGCTTCGGCCCTGATGATCCACGATCACCAGCGGAGTCGTGTTCGAGCCGTCCGCCATGATCTGCCGGGTCACGTCCTGCGACATCAACACCGAGCCCTCGATATGCACCGCCTCAAATTCTTCGCGCGACCGCACATCCAGAAGCCTGATAGTCGGGTCCTGTTTCCGCAACACGGCCAGTTCAGTCGGTGAAATCAATATCTTTGCGTCCTGTTCGTGACTGGATTGGATGTGCGCGAGCACTTCGGCCACCTCGAGGTTGCCGTTGCGGGCGCAAACCTGCGCCAGCGTCTCTGTCGGCTGAAAGCCGCAACTGCTGCACCCGCCGATGTGATAACGGCGGAACAGCGCCCGCTGGGCGCCGGGATAGGCGGCCAGCACGGTGCTCATGGACGATTGCGGTTGAATGGCGGCGGGCATCACGTTTATAGTTTGCCTGCGGCGGCGGCGGCTGTCCATCCCGTCCGCGCCTTAGATATCCCGTTGCCGGGCAATTTTCGCGTGACAACGCCGGGATGGTGTTTATAGTTCGCGTCCCTTTGCGACCCTATGGTCTAGCGGTTAGGACACCTCCCTTTCACGGAGGTAGCCGGGGTTCGATTCCCCGTAGGGTCGCCATTCTTATTTTCAGTCAATAGAATCAAGCCTTCCGTGAGTTTTCAGGGTTTCAAAATCAGGCTAGTGCTAAAGTCTAGTGCTAAAATGTCTTCCCATTTCGTTAATGTTTTGAGATGTGCGGCAATGTGTTTTTTGCCGGCGGTCATTCGGAGATTGTTGAGAAAATTTCTGTCGCTAGCGGGACGATGCGGCATGGTCTACCTGAAGGTTGGACATTGCCGGGAGAACCTAGATGCCGCGCCAGTTGTGGGGACTTGTTGTGGAAAACTTGAATTTTTCAAGTCCGCATGGCGGGAAGGCGCAGCATGGTCAACCGGCAATGGGCAGCTTGGTTAGAATACTGGTTTTGACGTAGGGGGGAATGCCTTGTGACAGACGTGACAGACGTGACACCCGCCCCCCCGGCTAGGAAGTCTTCTTGGCCGGATTGCCGCTAGGTAGTTTCGGAACGCCATCGCCCGCCCATGCGCGGTGTTTTTCAGTCTGTTCTCACTTTTCACCGGGGCAGGGCGGACTTAAAGGCTTCAATGTATGGCAGGGCGCGGAGCGTGAGGCGCACGATCCACGCCCCCGCGTCTGTCACGAGTGTCACGAGTGTCACGGGCTTGGGCTTTGATTTCATTTCCGCGCCTTGGTGAATGTCCGCGTGATGTGTCCGCCTTTTTCGGGCTTGGAATCTTTCCCCGTCAATTCCCCTTCCGCTTCCATGCTGGCGAGCAAGGCGCGGGCTTCATCCGCCGTGTCCACAATCCGCGCCCGGTGAACATCCCGCGCCGTGAAGATCGGAAGAGCG
>JAFMIX010000086.1 GCA_017853785.1 Verrucomicrobiales bacterium | reverse complement strand
AGAATCAGGCGCACGGAGCGGATGGCGTCGTCGTTGCCGGCGATGGGGAAGTCCACGAGTTCGGGGTCACAGTTGGTGTCCACGAGGGCGACGATGGGGATCTTGAGGCGACGGGCTTCGGCAATGGCGTTGTGCTCGCGCTTGATGTCCACGACGAACATGACGGCGGGGTATTTATCCATGGCGCGGATGCCATCGAAGTATTTAACCTGCCGGGCGTGTTCGCGGCGGATCATGGATTGCTCCTGCTTGACGTATTGGTTGATGGAGCCGTCGGCTTCCATCTTCTCGATCTCCTTCATGCGGGCGATGGAGCGCTTGACGGTCTGGAAGTTGGTGAGCGTGCCGCCCAGCCAGCGCTCGGTGACGTGAAACTGGTTGCAGGCGATGGCAGTTTCCTTGACGGCCTGTTGGGCCTGTTTCTTGGTGCCGACGAATAGCACGCGGCCGCCCTTGGCTACGGTGCTGGAGAGGAAGTTGCACGCGGCTTCGAGCTGCGCTGCGGTTTTCGAGAGGTCGATAATGTGGATGCCGTTGCGGGCGTCGAAGATGAATTGCTTCATCTTGGGATTCCAACGCTTGGTCTGGTGGCCGAAGTGAACGCCTGCATCCAACAGCTCCTGAACGCCAATGCTTAACATACTGATTTTTTCCTTTGGTTAAAACCCCATTCGGGGCATCCCGCGGAAGCCGGGATTGATTTTGATGTTGTTGTGGTTCGCCTTTGCTGCGCTATGGCGCAGCCGGCCCGTATTGACTCAATGCGGATCAGAACCGTTTTCCCGCTCCCGTCGTTTGTCGCCAAACTCCGGCAAAGGGACGCATAAGGTAGCAGGCGCGGGCCGGAGGGCAATCTCTATTTCCGGGTTTGTGCTTTGGTGGTTGTGTGGGGATTGCAAGGCGGGCGCGTGGTTTGGGCGGCATCTGATGATTGCCAAGCCGGAGGGGCTTTGATAGCGTGCCGTTCCAACTAATCGTATGAAGTTTGTATTTTCCATTGCGGTGGCTTGGTTGCTGTTTCCGTTTGGGGTCGCCGCGCAGGACGCGCCGGATGACCGCTACATCGCCATTTACGACCTGATCCAGCAGGCCGATGGTTTGGTGGAAAATAACAATGCCAAGGAAGCCCAGGCCAAATACGCCGAGGCCCAGACCGCCTTGGTGAAATTCCAGAAGGAATTCCCGACGTGGAACGTCAAGATTGTCGAATTCCGGTTGAATTATCTCGCCGGCAAAACCGGCTCGGCCCAATCCAAGTCCAGCGCGGAAACCACCCCCGAAACGACCGCCAAAGCCGTCGAACCTCCGCCGGCGGCGGCGACGCTCGCGCAGGTGAAGGCGTTGCGCGAAGATTTGCAACAGGCCGAGAACGAGAAAGCCGCATTGGAAGCCAAACTCAAGGCTGCCGCCGCCAATGATCCCTCTCAATCCCTTACGGAGGCGCAGGCCAAAATCCAGAAGCTGACCGACGAGAACCAAATCCTCAAGTCCTCCCTCCGGCTTCAGAAGCTCGATACCGTTCCCACAGTGGATCCCGCCGCCTTGGAGCGCGCGAGTGCCGAACTCGCCCAAGCCCGGAGCAAACTCGAGGACAACAATAAGGCCATCGCCGCGCTCACCCAGGAAAAGGAGAACCTGCAGAAGCAACTCACCACCACCATCGCCGAAAACAAAGCCGGAACCAATTCCAACCCCACCGCCCCGCTGTTGGAACAGCTCAAGCAGGTGGAAGCAGAACGCGCCGACTTGCAGGCCAGATTGAGGGCAGCCTTGGCCGCTCAAGCCAACAGCGCCGACGCCCGGCAACTCGCGCAGGCCGAGGAAAAGCTCAAGCAGTTGCAGAAGGAAAACGCGCTCCTTCGGGCCGGCTTGGAAAAGGGCACTTCGGATGGCATCCGCCTCACCAACACCGTTCAACTCGCTCAGAATCGCCTGGAACTCGAGACTTTGACCCGCAAGCTCAAAGCGCAGACCGAAATTTCCGCCCGCCTCGCGCAGGAAAAAGCGGTGATGGAGAAACAACTTGCCGCGGCCAACCACACCGCCAAGGAGCTGGAACAGACCCGCCAGTCCCTCGCCACCCTCAAGCGCAAATACACCATCCAGACCGAGGCCGCCATCATCCTCATCTCCGAGGCGAATCTCAGAATTGCCCGGCAGGCCAAACTCAATGAACGTCTCACCCAGACCAACCTCTCGCTCCAGAAACAGCTGAGCAGCCTTGCCAGCAACGCCGGGGTCGACGTCGAAGGCCTGCGCACGGAGAACGCCAGGCTCACCAAGCAGCTGGCCATGCGCAAGACCAGCAACACCAGCACCAATCAGGATGCTGAAAATCAGATCGCGCTCGAACAGCTCCAGACCCAGCTCGCCAAACTCCGCGCCAAGGTCAAAGTCCTCGAAGCCACCCCGGTTCCTTTCACCGCAGAAGAACTTGCGTTGTTCCGCCGCCCGGAAGCCGCCTCGCTCGCCAGCACCGGCGGTGACAAGAAAACCCGCCCCAAGTTGCCTGAAGGCGCGACCGACCTTATCGCCGACGCCCAGCGCCTGTTCACCCAGCGCAATTACGCCGAGGCCCGCGCGAAATATCTCGAAGTCCTCCAGCTCGACAGCCGCAACGTCTACACCCTCGGCAATCTCGCCACGATTGAACTGGAATTGAACGAACTCGCCGACGCCGAGAAGCATCTTCAGGCCGCCCTCGCGCTCAAGCCCAACGACGGCTTCAGCCTCGGGGTGCTGGGCAACCTCCGGTTCCGCCAGGGCAAATACGATCAGGCGCTCGATGCCTTGAGCCACGCCGCCGAACTCAACCCTAAAGACCCCGAGATTCAGAATTTCCTCGGCGTCACCTTGAGCGAGAAAGGCCAGCGCGCTTCCGCCGAAGCCGCCTTGCGCAAAGCCATCCAGCTTGACCCCGAATACGGCAGCGCTCACAACAACCTCGCTGTCATCTACCTCACCCAAAACCCGCCGCAGGTGGAACTCGCCCGCTGGCATTACCAGAAGGCGCTCGCCGCCGGCCAAGGCCGCAACGCCCAACTTGAAAAAATGCTGGAGCAGTCCGCTGCTGACAATAAGCCCTAAGCGGCTGGGTTGTATCCGCTTCATCGCCACTTTATCCCGGCCGAATATCCCGGCTGAAACCTTTTGACGTTTCCGGCGTCTCTGGTAGAAATCGCGCTCGCCAATCTGCTTATGAACATCAAAAAAAGCATCCTCACCCTCGGAGCCGCCGGGCTTACGCTCACAGCCTTGGCTGCGGCCACTGCCAAATTGCCGCCCGCCGCCACCAAAACCGGCGTCACCTACGCCACGGACATCAAACCCATCTTCGAAGCGTCTTGTGTCAAATGTCACGGCGCGGAAAAGCCGAAGGCCAAGTTGCGCATGGACAGTCTTGAAGCCGTCCTCAAAGGCAGCAAGGAAGGGAAGATTGTAAAGCCCGGCAACAGCGCTGAAAGTCTGCTCGTCAAATCCGTCGCCCACACCACCGAGGACGATGAACAATGGATGCCGCCGCTGGGAAACAAGGCGGGCATCAAAAAGCTCACGCCCGAACAGATCGGCCTGATCCGTGCGTGGATCGACCAAGGCGCTAAATAATCTGAGCCAAGCACCCCACGCCGTCTCTCACGAGACGGCGTTTTGCTTTTGGGTTGTGGTGTTTCGAGTGCAATTACCTGGCTCGGGGACACACTTCGTTCGCAGTGCGGACGCAATGTGCAATTACAACGGCTGCTGCTTCAGCTTTCGCAACTCCTGCTGCCGCTGCAACAATTCCAGCCGCTGCGGGTCGTTCAACGCCGGCTGGGCGGCGCGCTGGGAAAGCGCATTGAGTTCGCGCTCGATGAATTGATTCCTCAAGCGCAGCGTGATATCGGCGAGCTGTTGCGGTGCATTTGGGATTTCGCGCTGTCCGGCGCTGGTCTCGGTGATGAGTTGCCGCAGCGCGGCGGAATCGCATTCGCCCAAAAACGCCGCGAGGCCGTGCCATTGGCCGGTCGCTTCAGCGGCGAGACGGCGGGCGATGATCTCGCGGATGTGCGGGTGCGGAATCCAGTTCAAGTCCAGGTGCGCCGCCAGCCACGGCGCAGCGTCATCGTTCATGAGCAGCAACCGCAACAGCCAATGTTCCTGGGGATTCGGCGGCGCGCCCGGGGATTCATATTCGCCGGGCGCTTCACCAGCCGCCGCAGCGGCAGCGGCGTGGGCGTCGGCTTCGGCGTCGCCGGGCAGATATTCCTCGCTCGCGGTCGTGGCGGGGGCGGATTGGAACTTCGGCTTGGCGGCGCGGGCGATTTTCGTGAACTCGGCCCGCACGGCTTCGGGCGCAACGCCGAGGCGGAGGGCGGTTTTCTGTGCGTGCGTGTCGATGAGGACTTTATTGCTGGTCTTGTGGACGGCTTCGGCCATCGCGCGCAGGATGACGATGCGGCCCTTGTCAGAGGTGGCGTCGTTTTGCGAGCAGAGGCGGTTCAGGTAGTAATCAAAAAATCCCGCCGCGCCCTCGACGAGTCGCTGGAACGCCGCGCCGCCGTAGGCTTTGATGAAACTGTCCGGGTCGTGCGGCGGGGGCACGGTGGCCACGCGCACGGCGAGGCCGGACGCGAGGAGGCTGTCGAGCGCGCGGACGGTGGCGTTCTGGCCGGCATTGTCGGCGTCGAAGCAGAGTACGACTTCGTCCACATAACGCTTGAGGATGCGGGCGTGTTGCTCGGTGAAAGCGGTGCCTTGCGGCGCGACGATGTTCTGCACGCCGCCCATGAAGCAGGCGATGAGGTCGAGCTGGCCCTCGCAGATGATGGCGAACCCGGCATCGAGGATGGCGCGCTTGGATTTATCGAGGCCGAAGAAGACTTTGCTCTTGGTGAAGATGGGGGTCTCCGGCGAGTTGACGTATTTCGCGGATTTTTCATCGCCGGACAGAATGCGCCCGCTGAAGCCGATGACGCGCCCCTGTTCGTCGCAGATGGGGAACATGAGCCGCCCGCGGAAACGGTCGTAATGATGGTCGCTGCCTTCCTTCTTGAGGATCAGCCCGGCCTGTTCTACGAGCGCGAGGTCGTGGCCTTTGCTCTTGGCCCAGTTCACCGTGTCGTCCCACAACTCCGGCGCAGCCCCGATGCGGAACAGTTTGATCGCCTCCGCGCTGACGCCGCGTTTGGCGAGATAGTCGCGGGCGGTCTGGCCGGCGGCTTCGTTGGCGAGGCAGTTCTGCCAGCGTTGCGCGACCTGGTCGTGGATTTGCAGCAGTTGGTCTTTAACGTGGCGGGCCTGTTGTTCGCCGGGGCGGTTGTCAAATTCGAGCGGAATCTTCGCGCGCTCGGCGAGGCGGCGGACGGCGTCGGTGAAGCCGATGTTCTCGTATTCCTTGACGAAGGTGAAGACGTCGCCGCCCTTGTGGCAGCCGAAGCAGTGGAAAATCTGGCGGTGCGGATTGACGTTGAAGCTGGGGGTTTTCTCCTTGTGGAAGGGGCAGAGCGCGGTGAAGTTCGCGCCGGCGCGCTTGAGCGGGAGGTAGCCGCCGATGACATCCACGATGTCGCTGGCGCTGCGGATTTGCTCGAGCGTGGTGGGAGAAATCAGGCCGGCCATGGGTCAATCGCGGCGCGGTGCGGGGTTATTGCCATTGCCATTCGCCGGGCCGCCGGAGGGGGGCTGCTTCGGGAGCAGTGGGTTTGATGAGCAGGCCGCTGAGATGTTTTTTGACCAGTGGGCCAACGAAGGATTTGGTAAACACCTCGGTCTGGATCTCCTGCAGGGAGGGGAAGAGATTGCTGCCGTAAAGTTCGGTGTTGTATTTGGTCCGCGCCGCGATCTCGGCGGCGCTGTAGAACCGGGCGTTCAGCAGGGCCAGCGAAAAGATGAGGATGCAGGCGAACCGCGCTATGCCGGCGGCCATGCCGAGGTAATATTCCGCCGCGCCAAAAAGATTGCTGCCGAGCAGCTTGCCGCCCACGGCGCGTTTGAGCAAGGCGAACAGGGTTTTTATCAGGATGGCGGCGATGATGTAGGCCGTGATGTAGGCGGTCAGTTTGCTGATGGCGCTGGTCGAGGCGATGTAGTCCCCGCCCGGCAGATACGCCCATGTCGCGCCGAAGATGATGACGACCCACTGAAAAAGATGCATCATCTCCACCGACATGCCGTGCTTGCGACCGCGCGTGAAGCCGATGATCAACACGACGACGACGAGGATGTCGAACCAGTTGAAAGGATGATTTCCGCCCTTGAGGTTGGCGAGCCAACCTTGCGAAGCCGCGGGCGCGGCGGCGGCAAATATCAAATCAAGTGTCATGGCGCGGGTGATTCCTTTCTGGCGGCTATCGTAAAGATATTTTACCGCCTGACCAGCGGGATTTAAGCATCCCCGATGGCAGCGCCGCCGCCCTAGCGCTCTTCAAGGTGGATGCTGTCCTGACCGCGCCCGCCGCCATCCAGAGTCTCACCGGCTTGGCGCGTCGCATCTGGAAGGATTGCCTCCATTTCAAAGTCCTCTTCTGCGGGCTGCCGGTGCCGCCGGGCGAAAGCCATCTGCGCATTCATCCCGGGGGCGACCGCGCGGCGGTCTTGCGCACCCAGCACACGACCATGCACCGGCTGGCCCGCCAGCAAGGCGCGCAACTCCTCGTCTTCAAGGAACTCGACGAAGCCCGCACTAGTGAGTGCGCTCCGCTTTCCGACCTCGGTTATCTGCGCGGCGAAGTCCCGCCCATGTATCTCATGCCGGCGCCGTTCCGCTCCTTCGAGGAATACTTGGGTGCGCTCAACAGCCGCTATCGCAACCAGGTCAACCGCTCCATCAAGAAATTCCAGCGCGCCGGCTTCACCGTCCACCACACCCGCGACGCCGCCGAGATCGAACACCGCTTCACGTCGGAATTGCACCGGCTCTACGAAGCGGTCTGGCAACGCTCCGCCACCAAACTGGAAAAACTGCCGCGCGAATTCTTTCACCGCCTCGCCCGCGCCTTTCCCGGGCAGGTTTCGCTCACGCTGCTGTTGCGGCAGGATCGTGTCGCCGCCTACACCTTCGGCCTCGCCTCCGCCAGCATCTACCACAACCTTTACTCCGGGCTGGACTACGAATTGAATTCCGTCGGCGACCTCTACTTCAACCTGTTCTACCACGACCTCGATCAGGCGTTCCGGCGCGGGTTCAAGGAAATCCAGATGGGCCAGACCTCGGATGACTTCAAGGCCTGGCTTGGCTGCGGGCGCCGGCGGCTATGGTTTTACGTTCGCGCCACCGGTTTGCTGACGCATGCCGGCCTGCGCGCCTGCGCGCCGCTCGCGTTCCCGGCCCCGGCCGCCGTGAAAACCTACGCCATCTTCAAGGCGAATGGGGAAGCAGAGGCGGCGGAATAGTCCCCGGAGTTCGGTGTGTGCTTGCCTGAAGCTGTCGAACCAACCGACAGCTTACGGATTTTCCGTGAGCCAGTAGCGGATTTGCGTCGCCTGTGGATGTTGCGGCTCCAATTCCAGCACGCGCAGGTAATGCGGCCGCGCCAGTGCCGGCCCGCCGAGTTGTTGCGCGTAGAGGTTCGCGGTCAACAGATGCGCGGCGGCGTCATCCGATTTTTTCGCGAGCAACTTGGAGAGTTCGTTGACGGCGTCCAGCGGATAGCCCGCCTGCTTGAGCGCAAGCGCGAAGTTGTAGCGTGCGTTCGGTGAATCGGGATCGATTGCCAGCGCATGCTCGTAGGCTTCCAGCGCCACGGGCCAGTCCTTCAGCACGTAGGCCGTCCACGCAAGATTGTAGTGCCCCTTGAAATATCCGGGGTCCGCCTTCACCACCAGCTCGAAGGCCGCGAGCGCCTCCGACAACTGCCGCCGTTGTTGCGCGAGCAAACCCTGCTCCAAGGCCGGCTCGGCGGCGGCGCGATTGCCGGGCTTGGGCTTCGCCGGCGAAAGATACGCGTAGCGGGCGATGGCTTTGGGCGGCGGCGTGACGGGCGTCACCGCTTTCGGCGGGGCGCTGGTGACGGTGAAGCTGACATTGGTCGTCGCCGGCAACGGCGTGACTTCCGGCCAGACGCGCTTCGGTTCGATATTGGCGGCAACCACCGGCTCCACCGTCGGATTTGTCTGCGGCGGCAGCACGACGGCGACGGGCGGCACGAGCGGCGCCACCGCCGGCGGCGTGGGTTTGACGGGCGGCCGCGTCACAATCGGGTTTTGCGGCGGTGTGACTGGTTTGACGGCGACCACCGGCGGCGTGGGCGTCACGGGCTTCGGCTCGATGCGCTTTCAGTTG
>JAFMIX010000085.1 GCA_017853785.1 Verrucomicrobiales bacterium | reverse complement strand
CGCTGAACATCCTCTCCGGCTTCGTCGCGGGCAACTTCTCCGCGTTCTGGATGGGTCTGGTCATCATGGCGCTCATGTTTGCCGCCTGGCAGTTCTCCACCAACGCCGCCGTCATGGCCATCATGCCGCCGCAATTCCAATTCGCCGCGCCGATCTTCGCGTTCGGCCTCGTCGCCTTCGGCTTCCTTGGTATGGGCCCGGTGACGATTGCCGTGGACAGCTACGGCCCGGTCACCGACAACGCCCAATCCGTCTACGAATTAAGCCAGATCGAAGGCCACAGCGCCGCCGACAAGAAACGCGCCGCCGACCAGATCAAACGCGATTTCGGCTTCGATCCCGACTTTGAGAACGCCAAGTATCAACTCGAAAAAGGCGACGGGGCCGGCAACACCTTCAAAGCCACCGCCAAACCCGTGCTCATCGGCACCGCCGTCGTCGGTGCGACCACCATGGTGTTCGGCATCATCATGCTGCTCGAAAACATGTTTGGCGGCGTGGTCGCCAAACTCTCCATCGTGCAGCCGGAGATCATCCTCGGCGTTATTATGGGCGGCTCGGTGATCTACTGGTTCACCGGCGCCTCTTGCCAGGCCGTCGTCACCGGCGCGTATCGCGCGGTGGTCTACATCAAGGAGAACATGAAGCTCGACGCCACCACGGCCTCCGAGAAGGACTCCAAGGAAGTCGTCCGCATCTGCACCGTGTATGCGCAAAAAGGCATGTGGAACATCTTCATTGTCGTGTTCTGCTTCGCGCTCGCCCTGCCCTTCTTCAATCCGTATTTCTTCATCGGCTACCTCATCGGCATCGCGTTCTTCGGTCTGTTCCAAGCCATCTTCATGGCCAACGCCGGCGGCGCGTGGGACAACGCCAAGAAAATCGTGGAAGTGGATATGCGCCAGAAAGGCACCGACCTCCACGCCGCGACCGTCGTGGGCGACACCGTGGGCGATCCCTTCAAGGACACCAGCTCCGTGGCCATGAACCCCGTCATCAAGTTCACCACGCTGTTCGGGCTGCTTGCAGTGGAAATCGCCGTGACGATGAAAGACCAGGCCGTGAAGACCGGCATCGGCGCGTTCTTCTTCGTGGCCGCGCTCATCTTTGTGTATCGCTCGTTCTATCGAATGCGGATTCCTGAGGAAAAGTAAACCGCATCGAAATCAACCAACCCCTGCGGGCATCGGCCCGCAGGGGTTTTGTTTTGGCGCGCCCGGACGGGAACGACCCAGCACAACTGGCGCGCGGCAGTGGGGCAACCTTTGAACTGCGGCGGAAGCGACCGGCCACGGCGAAGCACAGCGTAGGCGGGAGCGCCACACCGCTTTGGCCCGCACGAAAACATCCCCAAACATCCGCCGCGCCGCGCCTGCTCGAAAGCGGTGTCTCCGCAGCGCTCTGCCACCGCAGTCCACGACGTCGCGGACAATTTCGAGGCGCAATCTTGGTGAGTCGTGCTGCATTTTTGCCGTTGCCCGGCGGAGAAACTATGTCCCATGCTTCCGCCAGAGCCGGTTGATGGCGACAAGTATGCGCAACTTAACAGCGCCAAACTTTTCGGTCATAGGTGTGACCGATTGTTTCCTACCAGGAATATCCAACATTGGATGCGGCTAATACAGATGTTAGGCAGTCAGTCCCGCGGGCGCGTGAAAGCCGACCTCCATGAAGAAAAAACACGCACCCCTCACGGCAGTCGTTGCTATCGCCATGTCACCGGCACTGCATTGCGGCAGGCTGGCTGCCGAGGACAACATTCAAGTCGCAGGCGACGTCTTGCAGGTCGCTTTACCAGCCACGGCAGCCGGTCTGACTCTCGGGCACCGCGATGGCCAAGGCGCGCTACAGTTGGGCAAGTCATTGGCGGTGACGCTGGGCGTGACCTACGCGCTCAAGTACAGCATCGACGCCAAACGCCCCAACGGTGGCGGTCAGTCCTTTCCATCAGCGCACACTTCTATTTCCTTCTCGGCCGCCGAGTTCATGCGCAAGCGTTACGGTTGGGAGTATGGTGTGCCAGCGCATGCTGCCGCTTCCTTTGTCGCATACAGCCGGGTAGAGTCGCGCCAATACAATCCGCAGGATGTTGTCGCGGGCGCTGGCATCGGCATCCTGAGCAGCTACATTTTTACCAAGCCCTACAAAGGTTGGCATGTGAACGTGGCGGGCGACACGAAGAGCTTCGGAGTGCGGTTGACTCGGCATGTTTAGCAGTTACATGGCGGCCTAATATGGAGCTAGGCGGCGCCTGCTCATTTTATTAACCAACTCCCACGGCTTCGCCTCAAAAAAAAACGCCCGACCAAACTTGGCCGGGCGTTGCAATTTTGATCTGAACCGCCTTACGCGCGCGGCGCGAGCTTCTTTTCCACGCGGACTTTTTCGAGCGTCACGAATTTCGGCAGGCCGTTTTCCATCGGGACTTTCACTTCGCCTTCGATGAGCGGCAGGACGTATTGCGTGAACTTCTCGTTCGGCAGCAGGCCGTCTTCCGAAATCCAGTCGCGCGGGATGAAATGCTCCACGTTGGCGATATCGCCGAGCGGCTGCAAGCCGGTGCTCCACCTGACCAAGCCGGCGGCCTGCGTGTCGCGCACGATCTTGACCATGTAACCGCTCTTGCCTTCCACGGCGGCGCGCACGGCGGCCTCGCCGCAGGCGACGGCGTTCTTGGCGTCGGTGGCGCTGGCGAAGTGCGCGGCGGCGCGCTGGGCGTAGCCGAGCTTCACGGTGCGGGTTTTGGTGTTGAGCTTGCCCTGGATGATTTCGGCAAGCTTGTCCGCCGCGCCGGAAAGCACCGGATGGCCGAACGCGTCGAGGCGGGTCTTGTCCGCGCCGATCTCTTCACCGGCGGCGTTCTTCAAACCTTCGCCGACGACCACGATGCAATACTTGTTGGCCGCGACGGTTTCCTTGACGCGCGCGAGGAAGGCTTCCTCGTTAAACGGGAGCTCGGGCAACAGGATGATGTGCGGCGGGCAGGCGGGCGTGCGCTTGGCGGCAATCGTGCCGGCGGCGATCCAACCTGCGGCGCGACCCATGACTTCAATGATGCAGCAGGAGCCGTCGTCCGTAGCCATGCTACCGACGTCCGTGCCTACTTCCATGACAGTCGCGGCGCAATACTTCACCACCGAGCCGTAGCCGGGGCAGCTGTCGGTGTGCGGCAGGTCGTTATCAATCGTCTTGGGCACGCCGATGACGCGCATTTCGTAACCGCGCTTGACGGCCTCCTCGTGGATCTTGTGCGAGGTGTCCTGCGAATCGTTGCCGCCAGCGTAGAAGAAGTAGCGGATGTTGTGCGCGGCGAAGACTTCGAACAGCCGATCCATATCCTTGGCGGCTTTTTCAGGCTTCTTCTTGAAATCAATCTTGTAACGGCACGTGCCCAGCGCGGCGGCGGGCGTGTATTTCAGGCCTTCGATGGACTTGGCCTTCTCTTCGTTGATGTCGATGAGTTCCTCGTTGAGGATGCCGAGAATGCCATTGAGGCCTCCGTAAATTTCCTCGATGCATTCATGACGTCCGGCTTCCTGCAACACACCGGCGACGCTGGCGTTGATGACGGCGGTGGGGCCGCCCGATTGTCCGACCAGAAGATTTCCATTCAGTTCAGCCATAATTTTTCTCTCGTTTCCGGTCCTGCTTGCGCCACGTTTAGCTCCGTCAAAACCGGATAAAATTGTCCTATAGCTTGCCAATGCGCGGCGGGAGTGTCAAAAACGATTTACCGCAATACGCGTTCTCCCGCCTTGAAAACCGCGCGAGCGCCCGAGCGCCGCGCAACCGGGGGAGGCTGGTGGCGCCGCCGGTTTGGTCTTCTTTGTTAATGCAGTTTCTCCCCGAACCAAACTTGTAACGCCCCCGGAATGTGGCTAGCCTGCTGCCGTAACGGCGGCCCCCGTAGCTCAAATGGATAGAGCAATCGTTTCCTAAACGATGGATCACGGTTCAATTCCGTGCGGGGGCACCAACCGGACCCCCATCCCCGGCCCGCTAATTGCCGCGCGATGACGCCGCCGGGCCGGGCTGCAGCTGGATTTCCAAGGAGAGGTTTCCGGAAGCGGGCACAGCCAGGTTGACCGCCAGCATCTGGGTGTCCGGATTTGGTTCGTTGACGCCGTCATCCGGCGGCTGGGCGCTGGCAATCTCAAAGTGCGCGCCGGCTGGGGAAATGATTTTTGCCGCCAGCGTCTTGCCTTCCTGCCGGAGCGTGGCCGTGTTCCGGTTCAAACCGATTTCCGCACGGGTGGCCAACTGCCAGCGGACGGAAAGTCCGGGCTTAGCCCCGGCAATCTCATCCCGCACGGCCACGGTGCGGGATTCCAGCGCCACGGTAAATTGCCGCACCACGCGCTTCGCCTGACCGGTGAAAATCTTGCTCAAGTCAACCGTCGCCGAGTTAGTGGTGAAGGCGGTGATGGCCGCAAAGCCCTCCACGCGGTGCAGTTCGCCGCCGAGCGTGAGCGTGTTGTGGGTGAAATTATTCAGCCGATGCACGCGCCACCGGTAGCCCGTCTGGGATTTGCTGGACAGACTCCAGCCTTTGGATTCAACGGAATGATAATCCTGCGCGCCCAAGTCAATCGCCCACCGCACGCCGTCGGCTTCCAGCACGAACGAGCCGGCGTCCATGTGCGCGTGGTTCGCGCTGGCGGTGCCGCCTTTTAACCCGAGATACAACGCGTTCGGGTCCGTCCACGAACCGCGAAAGACGCCGATGGGGTTGTGGCCCGCGCCGTGCCACGCGAGCGGCAACGTAGGCGGCGGTAGTGCCGCCGGCAACCCGCGCGTCCAGATGGCCAGCAGCGGAAAAAACGCGTCCACCATGCGGCTCGATTTCACGTCGAGCCGCTTCTGTAGTTGGCCCTGTTGGAAATAGACCAACTCCGGCTGCCGCAAGTTCTGCGCGAACCAATACAGCGCCGGATAGAATGCATCCCGCTCGTGGCCGTCGGCGAAATTGAAGGGCCGGCCGGTCGGGCCGATTTGCAGGGTCAGCACGCCCGCACTCGGCAGGAATCCTGGCTGCTTGGACAAATTCCAATCCGTGCCCAGCGCGGTTTGCAGCGCGGAGAGCAGCAGAACTTGATAAGTCGTGCCGTAGCCCCAGTAGCCGGGGCC
Organism: Verrucomicrobiales bacterium; assembly: GCA_017853785.1. Taxonomy (GTDB): domain Bacteria; phylum Verrucomicrobiota; class Verrucomicrobiia; order Limisphaerales; family JAFMIX01; genus JAFMIX01. The sequence goes on along the minus strand of JAFMIX010000085.1, from coordinate 3,203 downwards.
TTCGGGGTAGATGCCGTCCGGCGCGTAGGGTTTGAGACCGTAAGAATTCATTTCTCGGGCGAGCGTGAGAAGCTGACGGGCCGGCTCGCGGGCTTCATCCGCGATGGCGAGCGCGCCGATAGAAAGACCGCCGAAACAAACTTGATTCCAATTGTTCTCGCCGGTCATCCACCACTGCTTGGTGGTGAGCGCGGGGGTCAATCCCTTTTCCAAAATGGCTCGGCGCAGCGTGGCGCGCGTTACCGGCGACAGCGTGGAAAACAGCCAATCGTAACCGATGCCCACGGCAGCGGTCATCTCGGCCGTGTCGAGGAAGTGCGAAGGATTCCAATCCGTAAAGGCCGCGACGTTGAGGAGTTCCCGTTCCGCCCGGTCGCGAAAAATGGATTCGTCGGTCAGCCGCCAAGCAAACCCGAGCACCACGACGCGCCGCAACGCTTCGCGCGAAACCGAGAGCAGCCGCCGGCCGGTCTTCTGGTAAATCACCGGCGGGGTATCCGCCAGTTCCCGCGCCTCGGCCACGACCTGTTTGATGATGGCGGTGGTGGTAGTGTCCTTGCCGTTGCGGGCGCGGAGGTCGGCCCAATCGTTGGTGGTGATGAGCAGGCGCGGATGTTCCGGGCGCAAGGTGGCCAGGATATCCGGCGGGGATTTGGCCGCCGCGCACCCGGAAACTGAGAGGATGAGCCCGCCCGCGAGTCCGGCGGTGGCGAGCAGGCGATTCCAAAACGTGCCGCTGCGATTGGAGAATGATGTCATGACGGATTTGTGGACGGTTTCAGCACCGGGACGGTTTCAGAAATCTAAGAGTGATGGCTTTGATGCCAAAATTTTCCACCCGAGTAATCACTTCTCCGACTCCGACCGGATGCAGCTGAAATCCAATCAGCGCAACGTCAGGCCGGAGGCTGGTTTTCCGCCTTACCCGGATTCAGCACCCAGATGTGTTCCCGGATGGCGCCGAGAAGCTGATCGACATCGGTCTGATCCAGCCGACGCAGCACGCTTTCCCAACGGAAGGCGAAGCTGCCGCCGGTATCGTATTTGCAGTGCTTGAACAGGGCGTCAAAGCCGCGGCGGCGCTTGCGGTAATCTTCCTGCACATGGAGGAACTGTTTCTTGAACGCGGCGAGGTAGGCTTGCGCAAATTCTTTGGGCATGGAGATGAGCTTGGCGCGGGTGTTGACCGGCCGGGCATAGTGCGCCGCAAAGTTATCCAGCGGCAACTGGTATTCGCCGAACACGCCACTGTGATCGCCCAGCATGATCTCCGCCGGCAGACCGTCTTCGTCCTCGCGCACGACTTCATCGCCGTCGTCGAAGACGGGACGTTTGCCCTGCTCCAGCGAGCGGCCCATGATCATGCTCGAGGCGGCGGCTTTGCCGAGTTGCCGGGCGAACTGGAGCGCGTATCCGGCCGCAGCAAATTTTTCCAAAGGCAATTTGTCCGTGGCGATGCCCGCAAGATAGGCGCGCTCAAAATAGGTCGTGTGAATCTGCCGGCCATGGTAGCGGGCATTTTTACCCTGATACGTTTCGACCAGCCGGCGCATCACCACCCGCGAGGGCAGATTCATGCCGAGTTGCCGGCAGCCCAACCGCCGGTCGAGCCAGAAGTCGGTGTATTCCTCGCTCTCCTCGATGGCCTGCAACAGGTCCTTGCCCTCGTCGAGATGCTCCCAGACGCCCCACTTCTGTAGCCGCATGAAGCGCTTGATGGAGACGTGTTCCCCGCGGGACAGCAATTCGGCGATGTAAACTCCGCGCCGGCCCCGCCGCTGAGGCCGTGCCAACGAGAGCGATTCCGGCACCCGACCGATGTTGATATAATCCAGATCGCCGTATTCGCGGATCAGATTGAAGATGAAGCCGCGCGCGCGGACATCGCAAAGCCGCTGAAGTTCCGCATCCTCGGGACGTTGCGCCGCCTCGTCAAAGATCGGGTCGAACAGAAATTCCCCTTCCTCGAACCGCCCGCCCGGCACCCATTCCACCTGCATGAAAAACTCGGGGCTCATGCCGCTCAACACCTGCTCGGTCTGCGTCTCGTTGCCGTCGAGGAACAGCGTGGAGATGATGCGCTTGCACCAGGCGTCATTGTGACAGTCGTCGCGCCGGAACGCTTCGTGCACGGCCGAGTGGTAATGCTGCTTCAACGCCTCGTATTTGGCCCGCAATGGCGTGCCGGCCAGTTCCGTGAAGACCACGCCCGCAAACATCCGCGGCCCGAAATGCCGCAGGTCGGCCGCGAAGAAATCAAGTTCCGCGCGCCCCAGCCGGTTGCGGCGGATCGAGTAATCGGCGATTTCCTGCAAGTGCTGCGCCAGGGAGACGTCGTCCATTTTGCCCAATTCGCCAAACGTCTCGCACGTCAACCACCGCGTGCCGGTGAGGCGGTTGTAGAAATAGATCGGCTGCCCGCCGATGCTCACCTTTGAGCCAAAGATCAGCTTCCTTTTCTCCTCCCGCGCTTTCGGGATGGCACTCACCCGCCACAATTCGCCGCGCCGCCGGATGGCTTCGCTGACCCGTTTGTCGGATACGGACAGAAAGATGATTTTCTGCTTGGAGACCAGCTTCTGCAAGAGTTCGTCCGCCACGAACGCCTGCGCCATGCGTTCAGGATTGGGGCGGATGAGGATCCGATTCGGATCGAAGATCAAATCCACGGAATCGGCGCACAACCGCTCCTCCTCCTCCAAGGTCAGCGGCGGCAGCCTATCCAAGGCGCGCTCCGCGTTCACTCGCTCAATGAAATTGGAGCGTTGCCATGCATGGACTCCGGGGGCGGCCGTGTAGAGCACCCCGTGTTTCGGGAACAAAGTCCCGATTCGCGTCTTCTGCTGGCCTTGCGCATCCAGTTCAAACGGATGCGGCCCGATCAACTTCAGTGCCATAACGAAAGGAACTTACACGAACCCGCCTGTTTCGGCGAGTGCAGAAGCAGGACCTAGCGGCGCACCGGATGAATGGGCGGCTTTCAATTCTTGGCGGTCATCGCGCCGGTCAGGAAATCTTGCACAGACCCGTGCCACGCGTCCGGAGCAGCCGCGATGTAAGATTGATGCGCCAGTCCCGGAAAAACTTTGAATTGACGGGAGGGATTCAGGTTTTGGACCAGTTGCTCCATCTGCGGCAGCGTCACCCGCGGATCGCGTTCGCCGTGCATCACGAGCACCGGACACCGCACCTGCCGGGCCGAT